>NZ_WKDV01000051.1:0-47124 GCF_021605825.1 Pseudomonas sp. PA-6-3C | reverse complement strand
ACACGGTGGTGCGCGTGCCTCAGGGCAAGCGACTGTGGCTGGGCGCGTTTGAACGTGAGGGCGGCGTGGGTTCCGGTCGGCGCGCCGAGGTACGGCTGTTTGTGATCCAGGCCCGGGCGGTTGGTGCAGAGCCGCGGATGCTGGCGGGTGCTATCGGGCCGCCGCCGCTGACGCAAAGTCAATATGAGCGTGTGCAACGTGCATTTGTGCGCGAAAACCGCGAAGCCTCTGACATCCAATAACTTTCTGAACGCCTATCAACGCTTTCCTGAGTGTTCGTTGCCGGTAATGGCGAAAAGTCCTACGCGATACGCACACAAAGCTTCGATTACATGGGTTTTTCCCTAACGTTGCTCAGGGGCCGACTTTCTATAGTCGCGGGGTTGGCGTATCGACCGTTTCTGGAAACAAGGAAATCAATGTCAGTAGATCAGGTACAGAGGTGAATATGACCCTCGCGAATGAAGGGCTGGCAGCCTCGTGGTTTTTTGCCGGATGGACCTTGCATGTTGATGGCCGGTTAACGGGTGAGGGTGTGGATATTCAGCTGCCACCCAAGGAGTGGCAGGTGCTGCGGTTGCTGTTGGCATCCGGTGGTGTGCTGATGACCAAGGACCGTTTACTCGAGCAGGCCTGGTCCCGTGGCGAGGTTGCGGAAGAGTCGCTCACCCGTTGTATCTATGAATTGCGCAAGCACTTGAGAGAAGACAAAGGCTTTATCAAGACGATCTATGGCAGGGGGTATCGCTTTACTTGTGCCGTCACCGTTCGGCAACACACCCAACGGCTACCAGGGCAGGCGTGTGTGCCTCGCATCTGTTCGGCCTGTGGCCAGGTGAACCATGATTAAGCGTTTGCGCAAAGGCTTGCTGCTGTGCCTGCTGATGGGCAGCTACCCGGCCTGGGCCAGTTGTTGGGAGGAAGTCGCCGGCCGGTATGACATTGAGCCGGAGCTGTTGAAAGCCATTGCTGTGGTGGAGTCGGGCGCACGCGCGGGCGCGATGAACCCGGGTAATAGCGATGGTTCGCGAGACATTGGCCTGATGCAGATCAACAGCATGCACTTGCCTCGTCTGGCCAAGCAGGGGATTACCGAGGAAAGGTTGCTGACTGAGCCGTGTTTATCGATCGAGGTGGGGGCTTCGATCCTGGCCGACTTCATCCAGCGCTTCGGTTACAACTGGACAGCCGTGGGGTCCTATAATGCCGGGCCGGCACCCGAGCGTGAGGCATTGCGCCTGCGTTATGCAGAAAAAATCTGGGCGCAGTATGAAGCGTTGGTTGCACATCGCCAGTGACGAATGGACGGCACGCCTCGCACCCGGCGTGCCACCCCGGCTATAATCGCGCCACCTTTCGCCGCCATCCGAGTCTAGCCCGCCCATGTATACCCTGGCCCGCCAGCTGTTGTTCAAACTCTCCCCGGAAACCTCCCACGATCTGTCCCTGGACTTGATCGGTGCCGGTGGCCGCCTGGGGCTCAATGGTCTGGTATGCAAGGCACCGGCAAAAATGCCGGTTTCGGTGATGGGGCTCGATTTTCCCAACCCGGTCGGGCTGGCTGCGGGGCTGGACAAGAACGGCGCGGCCATCGACGGTTTTGCGCAACTGGGTTTCGGCTTTGTCGAGATCGGCACCGTCACGCCACGACCACAACCGGGTAACCCGAAGCCGCGTATCTTCCGTTTGCCCGAAGCCGAGGCAATCATCAACCGCATGGGCTTCAACAACCTGGGCGTTGATAACTTGCTGTCGCGGGTTCAAGCCGCGAAGTACAAAGGCATTCTCGGCATCAATATCGGCAAGAACTTCGACACGCCGGTCGAGCGCGCCGTGGATGATTACCTGACCTGCCTGGACAAGGTCTACGCCCACGCCAGCTACGTCACGGTCAACGTCAGTTCGCCCAACACGCCAGGCCTGCGCAGCCTGCAGTTTGGTGATTCCCTCAAGCAATTGCTCGAAGCCTTGCGCCAGCGCCAGGAAGACCTGGCCGTGCGCCATGGCAAGCGCGTGCCGTTGGCCATCAAGATTGCCCCGGACATGAGCGATGAAGAAACCGTGCTGGTCGCCCAGGCCCTGGTGGATTCGGGCATGGATGCGGTGATCGCTACCAACACCACCTTAAGCCGCGTCGGCGTTGAAGGGCTGGCGCATGGTGACGAAGCGGGCGGCCTGTCGGGCGCGCCGGTGCGGGACCAGAGCACCCATATCGTCAAGGTACTGGCCGCTGAACTGGCGGGGCGCTTGCCGATCATCGCCGTGGGCGGCATCACCGAAGGCAAGCACGCAGCCGAGAAGATCGCTGTCGGCGCCAGCCTGGTGCAACTCTATTCCGGCTTTATCTACAAAGGCCCGGCGTTGATTCGCGAGTCGGTGGATGCCATCGCGGCTTTGCGCTGATAGTTCAGCCAATTCCTGAGCATTAAAAAGGGCTCCAAAAGGAGCCCCCTGGGCCGAAGCCCGCCGCCCGGATAGGACGTGCGTGGTTAAGTCGTTACAAAATCTTCAAGGTGGTTGTCGGATTAAGTGCCCCGTGTCAGCCGACGGCGTGAAGTTCGTTGAGTCTGTGGATTCCCGCAGTGCCAGTCATACCGTCCCAGTTGTCGCCGCGTCCTTCTCGCCAGCCGTTGATCCAGGCTTGGCGTACCGACGGTAGAGTAAATGGGCAAAGCTCACGGGATTTACCATGAACGCCATATTGATATCCGCGTAAAAATGCTCTTTCCAACGGATCACGCTTAAGTCTTCTCATAGGGTGTTTCCCTCACTTGTTGACTGTCTAGATATCCTTCGGCCCCGCGTGGGGCCGGGCAGGGTTTTCCTGCCGTTGGTGGGCTCGCTGCCGGCGTGGCGAGCCTATGTGTCGGCGTCGTTACGGCGCCAACCTGTGTTGAGTTCTAACCAATAGGTCACATGGATTCAATGATCGTTTTGTCATAAGCACGTAACGATAACGATGCTATAGCCATAAGCTGGGATGGCTTTTCGCCCCATTTAATAGGCAAACCCAGCTATGATGTGCCCTGCATAGAGGATGGGTTTAATCCTTTAGTGAGAATGCCCGCCTGTTGCAGTCGGTTATTATTCGACGAAGGGTCGGAATATTTCTTTTTGTTGCGATGATTTATTTATCTGCCCCGGCAATTCAGGCCCAAACGCCCGGTAGCCGGGGTGGAACGGCACATTCGTGCCACGCGAGCACTCTTCAAGAAAAGTGCTTGATTGAAAACCGAGCCGGCGATGCGTCGCCCGTTCATTTATTGCTGAAAAGCCTGGAATGCCCCATGTCGGACCGTTTTGAACTCTTCCTCACCTGCCCCAAGGGCCTCGAAGGCCTGCTGATCGAGGAAGCCGTCGGGCTTGGCCTTGAGGAAGCCCGCGAGCACACCTCGGCCGTGCGCGGCATGGCCGACATGGAAACCGCCTACCGCCTGTGTCTCTGGTCGCGCCTCGCCAACCGCGTGCTGCTGGTGCTCAAGCGCTTCCCGATGAAGGACGCCGAGGACCTCTACCACGGCGTGCTGGATATCGAATGGGCCGACCACATGGTCCCGGACGGCACCCTGGCCGTTGAGTTCAGTGGCCACGGCTCGGGCATCGACAACACCCACTTCGGCGCGCTGAAGGTCAAGGATGCGATTGTCGACAAACTGCGCACCCCGACCGGCGAACGCCCGTCCATCGACAAGATCAACCCGGACCTGCGCATTCACCTGCGCCTGGACCGTGGCGAAGCCATCCTTTCCCTGGACCTGTCCGGTCACAGCCTGCACCAGCGCGGTTATCGCCTGCAGCAGGGCGCCGCACCGTTGAAGGAAAACCTCGCAGCCGCGATCCTGATTCGCGCCGGCTGGCCGCGTATTGCGGCCGAAGGCGGCGCGCTGACGGACCCGATGTGTGGCGTGGGCACCTTCCTGGTGGAAGGCGCAATGATCGCCGCCGACATGGCGCCCAACCTCAATCGTGAGCTGTGGGGCTTCACCACCTGGCTCGGTCACGTACCGGCGCTGTGGAAGAAGCTGCACACCGAGGCCACCGAGCGTGCTGCCATTGGCATGAACAAGCCGCCATTGTGGGTGCGTGGCTATGAGGCTGACCCGCGTCTGATCCAGCCCGCCCGTAACAACATCGAACGCGCAGGCTTAAGCCACTGGATCAAGGTGTACCAGGGCGAAGTCGGCACGTTCGAGCCGCGCCCGGACCAGAACCAAAAAGGCCTGGTGATCTGCAACCCGCCCTACGGCGAGCGCCTCGGTGACGAAGCCAGCCTGTTGTACCTCTACCAGAACCTCGGCGAGCGCTTGCGCCAGGCCTGCATGGGCTGGGAAGCGGCGGTGTTCACCGGCGCGCCGGACCTGGGCAAGCGCATGGGCATCCGCAGCCACAAACAGTATTCGTTCTGGAACGGCGCGTTGCCGTGCAAGTTGCTGCTGATCAAGGTCAACCCGGACCAGTTCGTCACTGGCGAGCGCCGCACCCCGGAGCAGCGCCAGGCCGAGCGTGAGCAAGCCGCTTACGATCAAGCCCCGACCGAGCCGGTCGAGCGCCAGTACAACAAGAACGGCAACCCGATCAAGCCGGCTCCAGCCCCGGTGGTTGAGCAGGCGCGCCTGAGCGAAGGCGGGCAGATGTTCGCCAACCGCCTGCAAAAGAACCTCAAGCAGTTGGGCAAATGGGCCAAGCGCGAAGGTGTGGACTGCTACCGTGTGTACGACGCCGATATGCCGGAATACTCCATGGCCATCGACCTGTACCACGATTGGGTGCATGTGCAGGAATATGCCGCGCCTAAATCCATCGACCCGGAAAAAGCCTCTGCGCGTATGTTCGATGCGCTGGCCGCGATTCCCCAGGCGCTGAACGTCGACAAAAGCCGCGTGGTGGTCAAGCGTCGCGAACGTCAGAGCGGCACCAAGCAGTACGAACGTCAAAGCGCCCAAGGCAAGTTCACCGAAGTCAGCGAAGGCGGCGTGAAGCTGCTGGTCAACCTCACCGACTATCTGGATACCGGCCTGTTCCTCGACCATCGCCCGATGCGCATGCGCATCCAGAAGGAAGCGGCCGGCAAGCGTTTCCTCAACCTGTATTGCTACACCGCCACCGCGAGTGTGCACGCAGCCAAGGGCGGCGCGCGCAGCACCACCAGCGTCGACTTGTCCAAGACTTACCTGGACTGGGCGCGTCGCAACTTCTCCCTTAACGGTTTCTCTGACAAGAACCGCCTGGAGCAAGGTGATGTGATGGCCTGGCTGGAGGCGAGCCGTGATGAGTTCGACCTGATCTTCATCGACCCGCCGACCTTCTCCAACTCCAAGCGCATGGAAGGCATCTTCGACGTACAGCGTGACCACGTGCAGTTGCTCGACCTGGCCATGGCGCGCCTGGCCCCTGGCGGCGTGCTGTACTTCTCGAACAACTTCCGCAAGTTCGTGCTGGAGGACAACCTCAGCGAGCGCTATGCGGTCGAGGAAATCAGCGACAAGACCCTGGACCCGGACTTCGCACGTAACGCGAAGATTCACCGGGCCTGGAAAATCACCGCTCGCTGATCGCCACACTCAAGCTGCACCAAAAAGCCGCAAGCCCGGAATATTCCGGGCTTGCGGCTTTTTTGCACTGGTCAAACACCGGCCTCATGGTTATAACTTAACGCCTAGCCAAAGTGACACCCCCCGCACGCTGGCGTTGTGAGTGTTGCCTATGCCGATGCAAGCCGTTCGCCCGAAAATACTAGGCTTTATCAGTGAGCAGGCGTCGGCTTGGCTGGTGGCATTGGTGGTGTTATTGGCAGGTGGAGCGCTGACGGTCATCGTCGCCTGGGCGGCCGCCGACCTCTACAAACAGCAAGTGCGCCAGCGTTTCCAGTTATTGGTCAACGAGCGCTACACCCGCCTTCAGGAGCGGTTCGAAGACCAGGAGCAACGCCTGGCCAGCCTGCAGCGTTTCTTCGTCAATTCCAGTGACGTGTCCCGCGCCGAGTTCGATGGTTTCGCCAAGCCTTTGCTTCTGCGCGCCCGCGCCTATGCCTGGGCGCCGCGTATATTTCGCGAACAGCGCAACGCTTTTGAACAGGAAATCTCGCGTCAGCGTGGTACACCTTTCGCCATTAGAGAATTGAACACTTCGGGTGAACTGGCGCCGGCGCCCGAGCGCGACGAGTATGTGCCGGTGCTGTACAGCCAGACCCAAAGCTTGCTGGGTTCGCCCTTGGGGTTCGATCTGTTGGCCCAGCCACTGCGTCGTTCGGTGCTTGAGCGGGTGCAGAAAAGCGGCCGGCCTGCGGTGTCCCAGCCCATGCAGTTGGTGGGCGTAGAACCGGCTTATGCCGCCGGCGTCTTGTTGGTGGCGCCCGTGAGCAAACCCGTCGACACCGAGCCCCATGGTTATGTGATGGCAGTGATCAGCATGCGCCAACTGGTCGCCGATGGTTTGCCCAAGCCCAGCCGCGACAACCTGGTGATGCAGATCGTCGACACTTCCGACACGCAGCAGCGCGTGCTGTACGCGTCCAGCAACGCGGTGGGCGACAGCGGCCTTGTTGCCACGCGTCGTCTCACCCTCGGCGACCATGTGTATGCCTTGAGCGTTCGCGCCAGCCAGGTGTTCGACCAGGCCAATCACTCGTCGATGCACACCATACTGGCCATGGGCGTGCTCCTCAGCCTGCTGCTCAGTGCGTTGCTGTATGTGTTGGTCAGCCAGCGCCAGCGCGCGCTCAAGCTGGTGGAACAACGCACGCAGCAGTTGCACCTGCGTGAGCAGGAGCTTCGCGCAGCCCACGGGCAATTGCGCAGTGTGCTGAACGCCGCCACCCATGTTGCGATCATTGCCACTGACCTGCGGGGTGTGATCAACACCTTCAATGCCGGTGCCGAGAAAATGCTCGGGTTCAAATCCGAGGCGGTGGTGGGGCGACTGACCTTGGAAAGCCTGCATCTGGCCCTGGAACTCGAAGCGCGCGCGGCCAGTTTGAGCGTGGCCTTGGGCAAGCGTATTCCGGCGAGCCAGGCGATGCTGGTGGAAAGCCCGGACAATCTGCACGAGGCGCGCGAGTGGACATTACTGCGCGAGGATGGCCGCTACCTGACGGTGAATATGCTCACCACCGTATTGCTGGACGACTACGGCCTGTGGATCGGGCACCTGGCGATCTACATGGATGTGACCGAACAAAAACGCGCCTACGAGGCGTTGGCCGCGCGCGACCGCCTACTCAAAAAGCTCAGTGCCCACGTGCCTGGCGGGATTTTTCAGTTCACCCTCGAACCCAAGGGGAAGGGGCGTTTCATCTATGCCAGCGATGGTATGCGCGATATCTATGAAATCGACACGGGCGTACTGCAGCAAGACGCGGACAAGGTGTTCGAACGCATTCATCCGCAAGACGTGGAGCGTGTGCGCCTGTCGATTCGGCTGTCGGCGCTGCAGTTGAGCCATTGGCGCGAAGAGTACCGGGTGGTGTTGCCGCAACGCGGCCTGCGCTGGATTCGCGGCGAAGCCACGCCGGAGGAGTTAACCGGCGGTGGCACGTTGTGGCATGGCTACGTGTCGGATATCTCCGATCTGAAGCGGGTCGAAGAGGAGCTGCGTGCGCTGTCGATTACCGACTCGCTGACGGGCATTCATAACCGCCGTTATTTTCAGGATCGCCTCAAGGCCGAGATGCTGCGGCTCAACCGAACCAAGGGCACATTGTCGTTGATCATGCTCGATATTGATCACTTCAAGCGCATCAATGACCAGCACGGGCATGCGGTGGGCGATGGGGTGTTGCAGGAAGTGTGCAAACGCATCGGCCGGCGCTTGCGCCGCACGGATGTGTTTTGTCGTTTGGGCGGCGAAGAGTTTGTGGTGCTGTGCCCGCATACCGATGCCGAGCAGGCTTATAGCCTGGCGATGGAGTTGTGGCAGTCGCTGCGCACCGAACCGATGGAGGTGGTGGGCGTGGTGACCGCCAGCTTCGGTGTGGCCAGTTGGCGGATCGATGAAGGGATTGACGGGCTGCTGCTGCGCGCGGACTCGGCGGTGTATGTGGCCAAGCAGGCGGGCCGCGACCGGGTGGAGGCCGAGCGCTTGCGCGCCTGATCGTTCCCACGCTCTGCGTGGGAATGCCTCTTGTGACGCTCTGCGTCACGCTTTGGGACGCAGAGCGTCCCAGGCTGCGTTCCCACGCGGAGTATGGGAACGATCAATTACAAAACGGGCGCTGCGGCTGTCAGCTTCGGCTGGCGATACAGGTCCAGCAGCACCTGATCGAGCACCGAAGAAGCCCCCCATGGCTTCGAATCGTTGAGTATCGCCACCACCACCCAGGTGTTGCCATTGTTGTCGCGGCTGAACCCGGCAATGGCGCGCACGGTGTTCAAGGTGCCGGTCTTGACGTGAGCCTCACCGCGCAGAGCCGTGGTTTTCAGGCGTTTGCGCATGGTGCCATCGGTGCCGGCAATCGGCAGCGAACTGATGTATTCCGCCGAGTACGGGCCTTTCCACGCCGCTTGCAGCATGGCCGCCATTTCGCGGGCGCTGACGCGTTCGGCGCGGGACAGGCCGGAGCCGTTCTCCATCACCAGGTGCGGCGCGGTGATGCCTTTTTTCGCCAGCCACTGACGCACCACGCGTTGCGCGGCCTTGGCGTCGTCGCCATCGGCGTCGTTGCGGAACTGCGCGCCCAGGCTCAGGAACAACTGCTGGGCCATGGTGTTGTTACTGTATTTGTTGATGTCACGGATGATTTCCGCCAGGTCCGGCGAGAACGCACGAGCCAGCACTTTAGCGTTCTTGGGCACTGGTGCCTGGATATCACGGCCCTGGATGGTACCGCCCAACTCCTGCCAGATCGCACGCACGGCGCCGGCGGTGTAGGTGGCGTGGTCGAGCAGCGACAGGTAGGTCTGCGAGCTGCACCCATCGCCCAACTGGCCGCTGACCGTCACGGTCACGCTGCCATCGGCGGCGGTCACCGGGCTGTAGCGCACATCGCCGGTGCATTGCTTGGCGTTGGAGACTTTGACCTGGTTGTCGATGCGGATGCTCGCAATCGGCGGCTCGACCGAGACGATCACCCGGCCCGAGTCATTGCGGGTGACAAAGCGCAGGGCCTTGAGGTTGACCAGCAGGGCGTCCGGCTTGACCAGGAACGGCTTGTTCTCGTCGTTGCCGTCGTCATTGAATTCAGGCAATTGCGGCTGATTGAAGAAACTGCGGTCCAGCACCAGGTCGCCAGTGACTTGCTGTACGCCATTGGCGCGCAGGTCGCGCATCAACAGCCAGAGTTTTTCCATATTCAGCTTGGGGTCGCCGCCGCCCTTGAGGTAGAGGTTGCCGCGCAACACGCCACCGCTGAGGGTGCCGTCGGTGTAGAACTCGGTCTTCCACTGGTGGTTGGGGCCGAGCATTTCCAGGGCTGCGTAGGTGGTGACCAGCTTCATGGTGGAGGCCGGGTTAACCGAAACATCAGCGTTGAACACGGTCGGCGTGCCGGGCCCGGTGAGGGGCAGCATCACCAACGACAGCGAAGTATTGGGTATTTTGGCTTTCTGCAGTGCCTGCTGAACATTTGGCGGCAGGCTGTTGTTGATCGGCGCGGCGGTGACGGAAAAAGCCAGAGGTAGAAGAAAACCGGCAAAGAGTACTGAACGAAAAGAGTTGATCATAAGGAATAAAACCCTACTGCTGAGAAGGGTGAAAAAGGTGAGGGGTATGGAAGAAAATCCCTCATTGGTCACGAAAGTGTCGGCATTATGCCCCAAGGTGGATCCAGTTGTAGCTGAACGATAGCGGGTATTTCGGGTTTTTTTGCAGACCAATGGCCGCCCGTCCCATAGAGTCGGGCAAAGGTCGGCTTAAACTGCTAAAGTGCCGGCCGTTATTACTTAAGAGGATTGTTCCAATGGCGACTAACCGTTCCCAGCGTCTGCGCAAAAAACTGTGCGTTGATGAATTTCAAGAGCTGGGTTTCGAACTGAACCTGGACTTCAAAGAAGACCTGAGTGAAGAAGCTACCGATGCTTTCCTCGAAGCATTCATCAAAGAAGCCATGGAAGCCAATGGTCTGGGCTATGTCGGCGGCGATGACTTCGGTCTGGTTTGCCTGCAGAAGCGTGGCTCGGTCAACGAAGAGCAACGCGCAGCTGTTGAAAGCTGGCTCAAAGGCCGCAGCGAGCTGAAAAGCGCTGAAGTCAGCCCACTGCTGGACGTGTGGTATCCGGAAAAGCCGATCAACGCGGCTAAGTGATACTAAAAAAACGGCGACCCTCGGGTCGCCGTTTTTTTATGCCTTGCGCCAATTCAGAATCAACAGCGTCAACACCCCCGCCACAATCCCCCAGAACGCCGAGCCGATGGAAAACAGCGTCAAGCCAGACGCGGTGACCATAAAGGTGATCAGCGCCGCTTCCCGCTCCTTGGGCTCATTCATGGCGATACTCAAACCATTGATGATCGAGCCAAACAACGCCAGGGCCGCAATCGACAGCACCAGTTCCTTGGGCAACGCTGCGAATAACGCCGCCAAGGTGGCGCCGAACACCCCGGCGATCCCGTAGAACACCCCGCACCAGACGGCCGCGGTGTAGCGCTTGTTGCGGTCTTCATGGGCATGTGGCCCGGTGCAGATGGCTGCACTGATGGCCGCCAGGTTGATGCCGTGGGAGCCAAAGGGCGCCAGCACCAGCGAGGCCAGCCCTGTTGCGGTGATCAACGGCGAGGCGGGTACGGTATAGCCGTCAGCGCGCAACACGGCGACGCCGGGCATGTTTTGTGAGGTCATTGCCACCACAAACAACGGGATACCGATGCTGATGGTCGCCGCCAGCGAGAAGTGCGGCGTGGTCCACACCGGTGTGGCCACTTCCAGGTGGAAACCGCTGAAGTCCAGCAAACCCATCAGCCCTGACAACAGGGTGCCGATTACCAGCGCGGCCAGTACTGCATAACGCGGCGACAGGCGCTTGATGATCAGATAGGTGAAAAACATCCCCAGCACCAGGCCAGTGCGATGTTGCGCGGCGACAAAAATCTCGCTGCCGATCTTGAACAGAATCCCCGCCAGCAAGGCGGCCGCCAATGAGGCGGGGATGCGCTTGACCAGTTTTTCAAAGCTGCCGGTCAGCCCGCAGAGCGTGACCAGCACCGCGCAGGTGATATAGGCGCCGATGGCCTCGCCGTAACTTACTCCACCCAGGCTTGTGATCAGCAGCGCGGCGCCGGGCGTGGACCAGGCAATGGTGATCGGCGTGCGATAGCGCAACGACAGGCCGATGCTGCACACCGCCATGCCGATAGAGATCGCCCAGATCCACGAAGAAATCTGCGCCGTGGTCAAACCGGCTGCCTGGCCGGCCTGGAACATCAGCACCAGGGAACTGGTGTAGCCGGTCATCATGGCAATGAAGCCGGCGACGACGGCCGACGCAGAAGTGTCGGCCAATGGGCGCAAGGGCGCTTGAGTGGCGTCGGTCATGGAGAGGTGTTCCTTTTACCTGGGAAAAAGCGAATTCAAGCCTAAACTCAAACGTAACCACTCATTGCAATACAGCCGCCGCCGCAAATAGCCGTACAGTGTGTTGGCGCACTGGGTTGTGTACAATGTGCCCTGTTTTTAGGTGATACTTGCCAGCAACACGCTGTTGACGTATTACCGTTAATTCGCCGCCGTTCTCCAAACCCCGAGTGCCCATGAACGAACAGTTGCAACCTCTCAAGAAACAACCGCGAGCCGGCAAGGCTGGTCGCAGCGGAACCCAGGACGATATCGTCTACGCGCATATCTTCGAGGCGATCCTCGAACAACGCCTGGCGCCCGGTACCAAATTGAGTGAAGAAGCACTGGGCGAAATCTTCGGCGTCAGCCGCACCATCATCCGCCGCGCGCTCTCGCGCCTGGCCCATGAAGGCGTGGTGCTGCTGCGGCCCAATCGTGGCGCGGTAGTGGCGAGCCCAAGTGTAGAAGAAGCGCGCCAGGTGTTCCTGGCCCGGCGTCTGGTCGAGCGGGCGATCACTGAATTGGCGGTGCAACACGCCACGGCTGAGCAACTGGCCGAGTTGCGCCAGATGGTCAACGACGAGCGCGACAGCTTCTCACGGGGTGATCGCGGTGCCGGTATCCGCCTCTCCGGCGAATTCCACTTGAAGCTCGCCGAAGCGGCGAAGAATGCACCGCTGATCAGCTTCCAGCGCAGCCTGGTGTCGCAGACCTCGTTGATCATCGCCCAGTACGAAAGCGGCAACCGCTCGCACTGTTCCTACGATGAGCACACCCAACTGATCGATGCGATCGAAGCACGCGACGCGACGCTGGCAGTGAATTTGATGATGCACCACATGGATCACATCGACAGCAAGCTCAACCTCGACGAGGAAAGCGCGTCGGATGATTTGCACGCGGTGTTCTCGCATTTGTTGCAGACCAAGAAGCCAGGGCGTTCTTCAGTCAAACTGTAATGTTCCAGGTTCGCCTGGGACTAAAAATGTGGGAGCCGGGCTTGTGTGGGAGCTGGCTTGCCTGCGATGCAGGCACCGAGGTGTATCAGGTACACCGCGGTGATGCTATCGCAGGCAAGCCAGCTCCCACACAAGCCCAGCTCCCACATTTGTTTTGTGGTGTTGCTGAAATTAGCGCTGGTGCACCAACTGACCCGCTGCATACGTCTGCAACACCGTCCGGTCATCCCCCAACGTCATCAACACAAACAACGTCTCGGCAATGTTATTGGCCTGCTTCAAGCGATAGCTGAGCAGCGGCGTAGCGTTGTAGTCCAGCACCAAAAAGTCCGCATCCGTGCCCGGCTGCAATGTGCCGATCTTGTCTTCCAGACGCAGTGCCCGCGCACCGCCCAAGGTGGCCAGGTACAGCGACTTGAACGGGCTCAAACGCGCGCCCTGCAGTTGCATGACCTTGTAGGCTTCGTTCAGGGTTTGCAGCAGCGAGAAGCTGGTGCCACCGCCCACGTCAGTGCCCAGGCCGACATTCAGCTTGTGCTTCTCGGCCATCGGCAAGTTGAACAAGCCACTGCCGAGGAAGAGGTTCGAGGTCGGGCAGAACGCCACGGCTGAACCCGTCTCCGCCAGCCGTGCGCACTCGTCATCACACAGGTGCACGCCGTGGGCAAATACCGAGCGCTCGCCCAGCAGCTTGTAATGGTCGTACACGTCCAGGTAGCCGTTGCGCTCCGGGAACAGCTCTTTTACCCACTCGACTTCCTGCTTGTTCTCGCTGATGTGCGTCTGCATGTACAGGTCCGGGTATTCGCCCAGCAGTTGCCCGGCCAGCGCCAGTTGCTCCGGGGTGCTGGTCGGCGCAAAACGTGGCGTGACGGCATAGTGCAAACGGCCCTTGCCGTGCCAGCGTTCGATCAGCGCCTTGCTTTCCTGATAGCCGGATTCGGCAGTGTCGGTGAGGTAGTCCGGCGCGTTGCGGTCCATCATCACCTTGCCGGCGATCATGCGCAGGTCGAGTTTCTCGGCGGCTTCAAAGAACGCGTTCACCGACTGCGGGTGCACACTGCCGAACACCAGTGCGGTGGTGGTGCCATTGCGCAGCAGTTCCTTGATAAAGATACCCGCGACTTCCTCGGCGTGGGCCTTGTCGGCGAACTGGCTTTCACACGGGAAGGTGTAGGTGTTGAGCCAATCCAGCAACTGCTCGCCATAGGCACCGACCATGCCGGTTTGCGGCAGGTGGATATGGGTGTCGATCAGCCCGGGCGTGATCAGCGCATCCTGATAATGGGTCACGTCGATGTCGGCGGGCAGGGTTGGCAGCAAATCGCTGGCGTGGCCCAGGGCGCTGATCTGGCCGTTATCGATCACCAGCAGGCCGTCTTCGAAATACTCATAAGAGGCTTCGATCCCCACTTCGGCGGGGTCGGCGATGCTGTGCAAAATGGCGGCGCGGTAGGCTTTGCGAGTCAAAGGCATGGTGATCTCAATGTGTTAGATAGCTTGGCTGCGACGCGAGGCCGGCAGCAGTTTGGCAATAGGTTCGGCGCTCGCACTGTGCTGGCCGAAATTCGCGTTATAGGTGGCGATGATTTCACCGGCGATGGAGATGGCGATCTCCACCGGCAGTTTGCCCTTTACCTCGGTGAGGCCCATGGGGCAGCGCATGCGTTGCAGTTGCGCGGTGTCGAAGCCGCGATCACGCAGGCGGTGTTCGAACTTGACCCGCTTGGTCTTTGAACCGATCAGGCCGAAATAGGCAAAGTCATTGCGCTTGAGCAGGGCGGCAGTCAGTTCCAGGTCCAGCGCGTGGTTGTGGGTCATCACGATGCAGTAACTGCCCACCGGCAGGTCGGCAATTTCGTCGACCGGCTCTTCGCTGATGATTTTACGCACGCCCTGAGGGATGTGTTCTGGAAACTCCTGATCACGCGAATCAATCCAGCGCACCCGACACGGCAGGCTTGCCAACAACGGCACCAGCGCGCGGCCGACATGGCCGGCGCCAAATACCGCGATCTGCGCCTGCACCTGGCCCATGGGTTCGAACAGCAACACCGTCACGCCGCCGCAGCACTGGCCCAGGCTGGCGCCGAGGCTGAAGCGCTCCAGATGGGTGTTCTGCTGGCCACGCACCAGCATGTCACGGGCGATCTGCATCGCCTTGTATTCCAGGTGCCCGCCGCCGATGGTGTCGAAGGTGTGCGCGGCGCTGATGACCATTTTTGAGCCGGCATTGCGCGGCGTGGAGCCGAGCTCTTCGATGATGGTCACCAGCACGCAGGGTTCACCCTGGTTCTGCAGGTCGGCGAGGGCGCTGATCCAGTTGTTCATAGTCACCTCCAGTCAGATCGTTCCCACGCTCCGCGTGGGAATCAGATCGTTCCCACGCTCCGCGTGGGAATGCATACCGTGACGCTCTGCGTCACAACAGCGGACGCAGAGCGTCCAAGGCGGCATTCCCACGCAGAGCGTGGGAACGATCAAGCCAGTTCAGTCTCAACGGCTTTTGCAGCGCTCAACTGCCGCATCTGCTCACAGCCCCACAACACTCGCTCCGGCGTCGCCGGCGCATCAATCTTCGGCTGATGGCGATAGTCACCCAAACTTGCCACGGCATCCTTGATCGCACACCAAGAAGCAATCCCGAGCATAAACGGCGGCTCGCCCACGGCCTTGGAGTGGAACACCGTGTCTTCCGGGTTTTTGCGGTTTTCCACCAGCTTCACACGCAAATCCAGGGGCATGTCCGCCACGGCCGGGATCTTGTAGCTGGCCGGGCCGTTGGTCATCAGCTTGCCCTTGTTGTTCCACACCAGCTCTTCCATGGTCAGCCAGCCCATGCCCTGGATAAAGCCGCCTTCGACCTGGCCGATGTCGATGGCCGGGTTCAGCGAGGCGCCCACATCGTGGAGGATGTCGGTGCGCAACATCTTGTATTCGCCGGTCAGGGTGTCGACGATCACTTCGCAGCAGGCCGCGCCGAACGCGAAGTAATAGAACGGCCGGCCACGTGCCTGGCTGCGGTCGTAAAAGATTTTTGGGGTTTTGTAAAAGCCGGTGCTCGACAGCGAAACCTGAGCGAAATACGCCTGCTGGATCAACGCCTCAAAGGTCAGGATCTGATCGCGCACGCGCACATGGCCGTTGTGGAACTCCACGTCCGCTTCACTCACGTCGTACTTGCGCGCGGCAAATTCCACCAGGCGCTGCTTGATGGTTTCGGCAGCGTTCTGCGCGGCCTTGCCGTTCAAGTCGGCACCGCTGGAGGCGGCGGTCGGCGAGGTGTTGGGCACCTTGTCGGTGTTGGTGGCGGTGATCTGCACGCGGTCGATCTCGACCTGGAATATTTCAGCCACCACCTGCGCGACCTTGATGTTCAAGCCCTGGCCCATCTCGGTGCCGCCGTGGTTCAGGTGGATGCTGCCGTCGGTGTAAATGTGGATTAACGCGCCAGCCTGGTTGAGGAAACTGGCGGTAAACGAAATACCGAATTTCACCGGCGTCAGCGCCAGGCCTTTTTTCAGAATCGGGCTGTGGGCGTTGTACAGGCGGATCGCCTCGCGACGCTCGGCGTACTGGCTGCTGGCTTCAAGCTCGGCGGTCATTTCTTCGAGCATGTTGTGCTCGACGGTCTGGTAGTAGTGGGTGACGTTGCGCTCGGTCTTGCCGTAGTAATTGGCCTTGCGCACCGCCAACGGGTCCAGCGCCAGATGACGCGCAATGGCGTCCATGACTTCTTCGATGGCCACCATGCCTTGCGGGCCGCCAAAGCCGCGATACGCTGTGTTGGACGCGGTGTTGGTCTTGCAGCGGTGGCCGTTGACGGTGGCGTCGCCCAGGTAATACGAGTTGTCGGAGTGGAACATGGCGCGGTCGACAATCGAGTTGGACAGGTCCGGCGAACAGCCGCAGTTACCTGCCAGGTCCAGATTGATGCCGTGCAGGCGGCCGTTGTCGTCAAAGCCCACGTCGTATTCGATATAGAACGGGTGGCGCTTGCCGGTCATCAGCATGTCTTCGACACGCGGCAGGCGCATCTTGGTCGGCTGGCCGGTCAGGTGCGCGACCACCGCGCACAGGCACGCGGGGCTGGCGGCCTGGGTTTCCTTGCCGCCAAAACCCCCGCCCATGCGGCGCATATCCACGACGATTTTATTCATCGACACGTCGAGCACTTCGGCCACCAGCTTTTGCACTTCGGTGGGGTTTTGCGTGGAGCAGTAGACGATCATGCCGCCGTCTTCGGTGGGCATTACCGAGGAAATCTGGGTTTCCAGGTAGAAGTGTTCCTGGCCGCCGATATGCAGGGTGCCCTGGATACGGTTTTTCGCGGTGGCCAGTGCGCCCGCCGAATCACCGCGTTGGTGGGTGTGGCTGTCGAGCACAAAGTGCTTCTTGCGAAAGGCCTCGACCACGTCCAGCACCGGCTCCAGGTCTTCGTATTCGATCACCGCCGCCAGGGCCGCTTTGCGCGCGGTTTCCAGGTCGCGGGCGGCCACGGCCAGCACCACTTGGCCGACAAACTGCACGGTGTCGATGGCCAGTAACGGGTCGCCGGGCATCAATGGACCAATGTCTTTGAGGCCCGGCACATCTTCATGGGTGATGACGATACGCACGCCGTCAAAGGCGTAGCAGGGTGCGGTGTCGATGCTGATGATGCGCGCATGGGCGCGGTCGGACATACGCGCGTACAGGTGCAACTGGTTAGGAAATTCCAGGCGATCATCGATGTACTGCGCTTCACCGCTGACATGCTTGGCGGCGCTGTCATGCTTGACGCTGCGGCCGACCCCGGTGGTCAGGTCCTGGGCAAACAGCTCGGCGAGTTCGGCCTGGGTTTTAACGACGGCGTGATGGTTAGACATAAGCGGTCACCCGAGTCTCGATGTGCGGTGTTTGCAGTTCGATGAAGTATTTGCGCAGCAGGTTCTGCGCGCTGAGCAGGCGGTATTCCTTGCTGGCGCGGAAGTCTGACAGCGGGGTGAAATCCTGGGCGAGGGCGGCGCAGGCTTTCTCCACCGTGGCGGCGTTCCAGGTGGCGCCCACCAATACGGTTTCGCAGCTTTTCGCGCGCTTGGGCGTGGCGGCCATGCCGCCAAACGCCACGCGGGCGTCGCTGATCACACCGTTGTCGAGCTTCAGGTTGAAGGCGGCGGACACGGCGGAAATATCATCGTCCAGGCGCTTGGAAACCTTGTAGGCGCGGAACAGCGCGTGGCCCTTGGGCACGATGATCTTCTCGATAAACTCACTGTCCTGACGCGCAGTGACACGGTAATCGATGAAGTAATCTTCCAGCGCCAGGGTGCGACGGGTGTTGCCCTTGCACAGCACGATCTGCGCGCCGAGCGCGATCAGCAGTGGTGGCGAATCGCCGATGGGCGACGCATTGCCGATATTGCCGCCCAGCGTGCCCTGGTTGCGGATTTGCAGCGAAGCGAAGCGGTGCAGCAAATCGCCGAAGTCCGGGTATTCGTGGTGCAGCGCGCTGTAGCAGTCGGACAGCGGGGTAGCCGCGCCGATTTCCAGGCGGTCGTCGAACGACTCGATGCGTTTCATCTCTTCGATGTTGCCCACGTAGATCATCACCGGCAGCACGCGGTGAAACTGCGTGACTTCCAGCGCCAGGTCAGTGCCGCCCGCCAGCAAACGCGCCTGCGGGTAGGCGTCGTAGAGGTCGGCCAGGTCGGCAACGGTGAGCGGCACCAGGCAGCGTTTGTCGCCGCTGTTGAGTTCACCGGTTTGCGTGGGCGCGATGGCTTTGAGCCGGGCGATGGTCTCGGCCTGGCGGCTGTCGAACTGATCAGCCGGCTTGTTGCAGCAGGCCTGTTCGGCGGCGGCGAGGATCGGTCGATAACCGGTGCAACGGCACAGGTTACCGGCCAGGGCTTCATGGGCTTTCTGGCTATCGGGGGCGTCGCTGTTCTTTTGCAGGGCAAACAGCGACATCACAAAGCCTGGGGTGCAAAAGCCGCATTGCGAGCCGTGGCACTCGACCATGGCCTGTTGCACGCTGTGCAGTTGGCCTTGATGCTTGAGGTCTTCGACGCTGATCAGCTGTTTGCCGTGCAATGACGACACAAACGTCAGGCAGGAATTGAGGCTGCGATAGCGGATCTGCTCCGCGCCTTGAGTGTCGGTGTGCAATTCGCCGACCACCACGGTGCATGCACCGCAATCGCCGCTGGCGCAGCCTTCCTTGGTGCCGGATTTGCCCAAATGCTCGCGCAAATAGTTGAGCACGGTCAGGTTGGGGTCCAGGGCGTGCTCGCTACGGAGTTCCTGGTTAAGTAAAAACTGGATCACGGAAGGCCTCGCAGACTCATTATTGTTGTTAACCGCTTTGCGCCGAATCTAGTCATGTCTGACTTTTCGGTCAACGATTTTCTGACCAGAAGGTCAAGAAATTGCGATCGCAACACTTTTAATTATGGTCCAGTCTTCTGGAACCGGTGTTTTTGCTGGCTTTTGGCTTTTCATCGCTGCTTATTTCATGCCAAATTCGCGCCTGTGGGCGTAGCGCCATCAGCCAGCCAATGCGCTACACTGCCGCGCTTGTACCGATAGAAGATTTTGAAGGGAAAACATGACGTTCAAGGCGCCGGACAGTCTCGCCGAGCAAATTGCTCACCACCTCGCCGAACGTATCATTCGCGGCGATCTCAAGCCTGGGGAGCGGATCCAGGAACAGAAAGTCACGCTGGCACTCAATGTCAGCCGTGGCTCCGTGCGTGAAGCTTTGCTGATCCTCGAGCGCCGCCACCTGATCGCGATCCTGCCGCGCCGTGGCGCCCACGTCACCGAACTCACCGCGCACAAGGTGCAGAGCCTGTGCACGCTGATGGGCGAGATGTACATCCTGCTCGGCAATTCGGTGGCTGAGGGCTGGAAGGTCCAGGCTGACATGGCGCCGTTCCTGCAGATCCAGCAACGCCTGATGACCAGTTTCGAACGTGAGGACGTGCGTGCCTTCGTCGAAGAAAGCTTCAGTGTGATGCGCGCCGCGTACCCCTTCGCCAACAACCCGTACTTGCAGGAAACCGTCGAAAACCTGCAGCCGGCGATGAACCGTGCCTATTACCTGGCCCTGGACCAGCGCAAGGCGGAGATGAGTGAGTACCTGGCGCTGTTCGAGCAGCTGCTCGCGGCGGTGCTCGCCCGTGATCTGCCGCAGATCCGCCAGGTACTGTCGGCCTACTGCGAGCGCAGCAGCTCGTTGGTCATCGCTGCGTTGGCGGGCGCCTAAACGTGCGGCTCAAGTGCATCAAACTGGCGGGGTTCAAATCCTTCGTCGACCCGACCACGGTGAACTTCCCCAGTAACATGGCGGCGGTGGTCGGGCCCAATGGCTGCGGCAAGTCGAACATCATCGACGCCGTACGTTGGGTGATGGGCGAGAGCTCGGCAAAAAACCTGCGTGGCGAGTCGATGACCGACGTCATCTTCAACGGCTCCACCAGCCGCAAGCCGGTGAGCCAGGCCAGCATCGAACTGGTGTTCGACAACTCCGACGGCACCCTGGTTGGCGAATACGCCGCTTACGCGGAAATCTCGATTCGCCGCAAAGTGACGCGCGACAGCCAGAACAGTTACTTCCTCAACGGCACCAAATGCCGTCGACGCGATATCACCGACATTTTCCTCGGCACCGGCTTAGGCCCGCGCAGCTACTCGATCATCGAGCAGGGCATGATCTCCAAGCTGATCGAAGCCAAGCCCGAAGACCTGCGTAACTTTATCGAAGAAGCGGCCGGCATCTCCAAGTACAAGGAGCGCCGCCGCGAGACCGAAAACCGTATCCGCCGTACCCACGAAAACCTCGCCCGCCTGACCGACCTGCGCGAAGAGCTGGAGCGTCAACTGGAACGCCTGCACCGCCAGGCCCAGGCGGCCGAGAAGTACCAGGAATACAAGGGCGAGGAGCGCCAGCTCAAGGCGCAGCTCTCGGCCCTGCGCTGGCAGGCGCTGAATGATCAGGTCGGCCAGCGCGAAGCGATCATTGGCACCCAGGAAATCAGCTTCGAAGCGCTGGTGGCCGAGCAGCGTAATGCCGACGCGAGCATCGAGCGCTTGCGTGACGGTCACCATGACCTGTCCGAGCGCTTCAATCTGGTGCAGGGGCGGTTCTACTCGGTAGGCGGCGATATTGCTCGGGTCGAACAGAGCATCCAGCACGGCCAGCAGCGCCTGCGCCAGTTGCAGGACGATTTGAAAGAAGCCGAACGCGCGCGGCTGGAAACAGAGTCGCACCTGGGCCACGACCGTACGTTGCTGCTGACGTTGGGCGAAGAGCTGGACATGCTCACGCCCGAGCAGGAAATCACCAGCGCCGCCGCTGAAGAGGCCGCGGCCGCCCTGGAAGAAGCCGAAACCACCATGCACGGCTGGCAGGAACAGTGGGACGCTTTCAACCTGCAATCCGCCGAGCCGCGCCGCCAGGCTGAGGTGCAGCAATCGCGCATCCAGCAACTGGAAACCAGCATGGAGCGCCTGGCCGAGCGCCAGCGCCGTATGCAGGAGGAGCGCGCGTTGCTCGCCGCCGACCCGGAAGACGCGGCGATCATGGCGTTGAGCGAACAGCTGGCCGAAAGCGAAATGACCCTGGAAGAACTCGAGGCCAGCGAAGAACAGCAAGTGGAGCGCCTGGAGCAATTGCGTCAGCAACTGCAACAGGCGACCCAGGCCCAGCAGCAGGCCCAGGGCGATTTGCAGCGGCTGAACGGGCGCCTGGCGTCGCTTGAAGCCTTGCAGCAGGCAGCGTTGGACCCAGGCACCGGCACCGCCGAATGGCTGCGTGACCAGCACCTGGCCGAGCGTCCGCGCCTGGCCGAAGGCTTGAAAGTTGAAGCGGGTTGGGAATTGGCGGTCGAGACCGTGTTGGGCGCCGACCTGCAAGCCGTATTGGTGGATGATTTTGGCGGTTTCGACCTGGCCGGTTTTGCCCAGGGCGATTTGCGTTTGCTCAGCCCCGCAGTCGATGGCACGCGAGTGCCGGGCAGTTTGCTCGACAAGGTTGAGGCCGCGATCGATCTGGCGCCGTGGCTGGGCCAGGTCAAACCGGTTGAATCATTGGAGCAAGCCTTGTCCCAGCGTGGCCAATTGGGCGCCGGTGAAAGCCTGATCAGCCGAGACGGTTACTGGGTTGGCCGGCACTTCCTGCGCGTGCGTCGCGCCAGTGAGGCCGAGAGCGGCGTATTGGCCCGTGGCCAGGAAATCGTCAACCTGAGCGCCGAACGCGAAGAACGCGAGGCCACCCTCGAAAGCCTGGAAACCGAACTGCAAACCCTGCGTGCCACTCAGCGCCAACAAGAGACTGGCCGCGAACACCTGCGCCGCCTCTTGCAGGACGAAGCGCGCCAGCAAGGCGAATTGAAAGCCCAACTGTCGGCGAGCAAGGCCAAGGCCGAGCAACTGACCCTGCGCCGCACCCGCCTTGACGAAGAAGTGGCCGAGATGGGCGAGCAGCGCGCCCTCGAACACGAGCAGATCGGCGAAGCGCGCCTGCACTTGCAGGAAGCCCTCGACAGCATGGCGCTGGATACCGAGCAGCGCGAACTGCTGCTGGCCCAGCGCGACAGCCTGCGTGAGCGACTCGATCGAGTGCGCCAGGAAGCCCGTCAGCACAAGGATCACGCCCACCAATTGGCCGTGCGCCTGGGCTCGTTGCAGGCCCAGCACACCTCCACGCGCCAGGCGCTTGAGCGTTTGGAGATGCAGTCCGAACGCCTCACCGAAAAGCGCGAGCAACTGAGCCTCAACCTGGAGGAGGGCGAGGCGCCGCTGGAAGAGTTGCGCCTTAAGCTCGAAGAGTTGCTCGACAAGCGCATGACCGTTGATGAAGAACTCAAGACCGCGCAAATCGCCCTGGAAGACGCCGACCGCGAACTGCGCGACGCCGAGAAACGCCGGACCCAGGCCGAGCAGCAATCCCAGCTGATTCGCGGCCAACTCGAACAGCAACGCATGGAATGGCAAGCCCTGACCGTGCGCCGCAAAACCCTGCAAGACCAGTTGCTTGAAGACGGCTTTGACTTGCACGGCGTGCTCAATACATTGACCGCCCAGGCCAATGAAAAAGACGCTGAAGAAGAACTTGAGCGCATCGCCGCGCGTATCCAGCGCCTGGGCGCGATCAACTTGGCGGCCATCGACGAATACCAGCAACAGTCCGAGCGTAAACGTTATCTGGATGCTCAAGACGCCGACCTGGTCGAAGCGCTGGACACTCTGGAGAACGTGATCCGCAAGATCGACAAGGAAACCCGTAATCGCTTCAAAGATACCTTTGATCAGATTAATGGCGGTTTACAGGCGTTATTCCCGAAAGTTTTCGGTGGCGGCAGCGCCTACTTGGAACTGACGGGCGAAGATCTACTCGATACAGGGGTGACGATTATGGCGCGGCCCCCGGGCAAGAAGAACAGCACCATCCATTTGTTGTCCGGTGGCGAAAAGGCACTCACGGCATTGGCCCTGGTATTTGCGATCTTCAAGTTGAACCCGGCGCCGTTTTGCATGCTCGACGAAGTTGACGCGCCGCTGGATGACGCTAACGTTGGACGCTACGCTCGGTTGGTTAAAGAGATGTCCCAGACCGTGCAGTTCATCTATATCACCCACAACAAGATCGCCATGGAAATGGCCGATCAGTTGATGGGCGTGACGATGCATGAGCCGGGTTGTTCGCGGTTGGTGGCGGTGGATGTCGAAGAAGCGATGGCGATGGTGGACGCCTAGCGGCGAGTTGCAAGCTGCAAGTGTGTGAGGCTATAGCTTGCAGTGTGTAGCTCACAGTTGGCGGCTTGCGTAAGAGATCTCCCATGTCGCCGAAAGATGGCAAACCGATACATTTCGCGCCAACTGTGTAAAGTTATCGAAGGTCGTGCTAGTTTATTGTCAATTCCTCGTATGCGTGGGCAAAACGTCAGTCAGAACATAGAGTTGGCGCCACGTTTTAAAGCGGTTTGGACGTTGCTAAACCCCTTATTTTTCAGCATTTTTTATTAGAGGCACGGGATTACATGGAAATCGGTCTGCGCGAGTGGCTGATCGTCATCGGCATTATTGTCATTGCCGGTATTCTTTTTGATGGCTGGCGCCGCATGCGCGGTGGCAAGGGCAAGCTCAAATTCCGTTTGGACCGTAACCTGTCCAACTTGCCCGACGACGACGGCAGCGCCGAGCTGCTGGGGCCGCCTCGTGTGCTGGATAACCATAAAGAACCACAACTGGACGAGCACGACTTGCCGTCGATGAGTGCGCCGGTGCGTGAAGCCCGCGAACCGTCGTCCAAGCGTGGCAAGCGCGCCAGTGCCGCCGTCGCCGAGCCGCATCAGGGCGACCTGAACCTCGACGTCGACGAAGGCCCGAGCTTCAGCAGCCGCGACGACGATTTCCCGGATGAAAATATCGGCAAGGCATCCAGTGCGCCGCGCCAATCGGTCAACGACCAGCCTGCTGCCGAAGAAGTCTTGGTGATCAGCGTGATCTGCCGTGACGCCGCCGGCTTCAAAGGCCCGGCACTCTTGCAGAATATCCTCGAAAGCGGCCTGCGCTTTGGCGAGATGGATATTTTCCACCGCCACGAAAGCATGGCCGGTAACGGCGAAGTGCTGTTCTCCATGGCCAACGCGGTCAAGCCGGGCACTTTCGATCTGGACGATATCGACTTGTTCAGCACCCCGGCGGTGAGCTTCTTCCTCGGTTTGCCAGGCCCGCGTCACCCGAAACAAGCGTTCGACGTGATGGTGGCTGCTGCGCGCAAACTGTCCCAAGAGCTCAACGGCGAGCTCAAGGACGACCAACGCAGCGTGCTCACTGCCCAGACCATCGAGCATTACCGTCAGCGCATCGTCGAGTTCGAGCGTCGCGCCCTGACACAGAAACGCTGAGGTTCGATCTTAAGCGTTGCCTGTAGAATCCGTGCACTAACATATTGAGCAGCTTCGGCTGCTCTTTTGCTTTATGAGAGAACACCCATGACCGCCGCCCACACCCGCATTCTCGAACTGCGCGCTGAACTGGATCAGCACAATTACCGCTACCACGTCCTCGACGAGCCGAGCATTCCGGACGCCGAGTACGACCGGTTATTCCATGAGCTAAAGGCTCTGGAAGCCGAGCACCCGGATTTGGTGACGCGTGATTCGCCGACGCAGCGGGTTGGCAGTGCGGCGCTGTCGGCGTTCACCCAGGTCAAGCACGAGATTCCGATGCTCAGCCTGGGCAACGCCTTTGATGAAACCACCATGCTCGAATTTGATCGCCGGGTTACCGAAGGTCTCGACCTGCCGGTGGGCGATCTGTTTGGCGGCGGCGCAGCGGTGGAATACAGCTGCGAGCCCAAGCTCGATGGCCTGGCGGTCAGCCTGTTGTATCAGGACGGCGAGCTGGTGCGCGGTGCCACGCGCGGCGATGGCACCACCGGTGAAGACATCAGCGTCAACGTGCGCACGGTGCGCAATATCCCGTTGAAACTGCACGGCAGCGGCTGGCCGGCGACCCTGGAAGTGCGCGGCGAAGTGTTCATGTCCAAGGCTGGCTTCGAGCGCCTTAATGCCTCGCAACTGGAAGTGGGCGGCAAGACCTTCGCCAACCCGCGTAATGCCGCCGCAGGCAGCTTGCGCCAGCTGGACTCGAAGATCACCGCCAGCCGCCCGCTGGAGTTTTGCTGCTACGGCGTGACTACCGACATCAGCGACACCCATATCGGTAACCTGCAGCAATTGCAGAAGTGGGGCATGCCCATCAGCCATGAGCTGAAGCTGGCCAAGGGCATTCAGGATTGCCTGGCGTACTACCGCGATATCGGCGAGCGGCGTAACAGCCTGCCGTACGAGATTGACGGCGTGGTGTTCAAGGTCAACAACATTGCTTCCCAACGTGAGCTGGGCTTCCGCGCCCGCGAACCACGCTGGGCCATCGCGCATAAATTCCCGGCCATGGAAGAGCTGACCGAGCTGCTCGATGTGGAATTCCAGGTCGGCCGCACCGGTGCTGTAACGCCGGTGGCGCGCTTGAAGCCGGTCAAGGTCGCGGGTGTGACGGTGTCCAACGCAACCTTGCACAATATGGATGAAGTGGCGCGCCTGGGCTTGATGATCGGCGACACTGTGATCATTCGCCGTGCCGGTGATGTGATCCCGCAAGTCGTCTCGGTGGTCACCGAACGCCGCCCGGAAAACGCCCGCGCCGTGCACATTCCGCAAAGCTGCCCGGTGTGCGGCTCCCATGTGGAGCGCACGCAACTGGTCAAGCGCAGCAAGGGCAAGGAAACCGTCAGCGAAGGCGCGGTTTACCGCTGCGTCGGGCGCCTGGCCTGTGGCGCGCAGCTCAAGCAGGCGATCATCCATTTTGTGTCGCGCCGCGCCATGGACATTGACGGCCTGGGCGACAAAACCATCGAGCAGTTGGTGGATGAAAAGCTTATCGGCTCGCCGGCTGACCTCTACAAGCTCAAATACGAGCAGATCATCGACCTGGAAGGCTTTGCCGATATTTCCAGCAAGAAGCTGATTGCCGCCATCGAAAACAGCAAGACTCCAACCCTGGCGCGGTTTATCTACGCCTTGGGCATTCCGGACGTGGGCGAAGAGACGGCCAAGGTGCTCGCGCGCTCGCTGGCGTCCCTGGAGCGCGTGCAGCAGGCCTTGCCGGAAGTGCTGACGTACTTGCCGGACGTGGGCCTTGAAGTCGCCCACGAGATTCACAGCTTCTTTGAAGACAGCCATAACCAGGAGGTGATTGGCGCGCTGCTGTCGCCGGATGAATGCGGCCTGCAGTTGCAGGATCAGGGCGACCTGAGCGCCGAGTTTGCCGCCAGCACCACCCTCGGCGGCCTGCTCGACAAGCTGCACGTGCCCAGCGTAGGGCCTGGCGCCGCGCAAAAACTGGCCGACAAGTTCGTAAGCCTCGAAGGCGTAATCAAGGCCGACTGGCTGGATATGCGCCAGGCGTTGCCCGAGAAGCAGGCCAAGGCGGTGCGCGAGTTTTTTGATAACCCGGACAATGCCCACCGTGCCCTGGCCATCGAGCAGCAGCTCAAGGACTTCGGTATGCACTGGCAGAGCGAGAAGAAGGTCGTCGAGGGCTTGCCGGAAGCGGGGCATACCTGGGTGCTGACCGGCTCTCTTGAGCTGATGAGCCGTGATGTGGCCAAGGACAAGCTCGAAAGCCTGGGCGCCAAGGTGGCAGGTTCCGTCTCGGCCAAGACTCACTGCGTGGTTGCCGGGCCGGGCGCGGGTTCCAAGTTGGCCAAGGCCACCGAGCTGGGCCTCAAGGTGCTGGACGAAGAGGCCTTCGTCGCCTTCCTGGCCAGACACAACATCAGCGTCTGACGATCGTTCCCACGCTCCGCGTGGGAATGCAGCCCTGGACGCTCTGCGTCGGCTCTTGAACCTCGTGACGCAGAGCGTCACCGCAGGCATTCCCACGCAGAGCGTGGGAACGATCTTTCACGGTAAATGATCTAGTCTTGGTCACCCAGGGAGAGATCGCCATGTTCCGCTACTTCGAGCAACTCAGCACGCGCATCGCCGCACCGTTCATGGCCGGATCCTCGCGCAGCAGCAAGGTGTGGCAGTGCCGGTGCGGCCAGTCGCTGTTCTTTCGCAACAGCCAGTGCCTGGTCTGTTCTGCGCTGTTGGGCTATCAGCCCCAGCAAAGCCGGCTGTCGTCGCTACAGCCCGGCCCGGTCGATGGCACATGGCTACAGGACGATAACCTTGACGCCGGCACCTTCCGCCGCTGCGCCAACCTCGACACCCCGGCCGCCTGTAACTGGCTGATTCCTGCCCACAGCACCGCAACGCTGTGCGTCGCGTGCAGCCTGAACCGCACTATTCCCGACTTATCGGTGCCGGATAACCCCGAACGCTGGCGCAAAGTCGAAACCGCCAAGCGCCGGTTGGTGGCGCAACTGATCAGCCTGGGCCTGCAAGTGGTGCCCAAAAGTGTTGACGAAAACAGCGGCCTGGCCTTCGATTTCGTCGGCATTGACCTTGAAGGCAACGCACCCACCACCGGCCACGCCAACGGCCTGATCACCCTCGATATCAAGGAAGCGGACGACGCCCATCGCGAGAAAGTCCGTGTGCAAATGCGCGAGCCGTATCGCACGTTGCTCGGCCACTTTCGCCATGAGGTCGGCCATTACTATTGGGATCGGCTGATTGCCAACAGCCATTGGCTTGAATCGTTTCGTAGCCTGTTCGGCGACGAACGCGCCAGTTACGCCGAGGCACTCGAGCAGCACTACCAGAACGGCCCGCGCGCCGACTGGCAGCAAACCTGTGTCAGCGCCTACGCGACCATGCACCCCTGGGAAGACTGGGCCGAAACCTGGGCTCACTACCTGCACATGATGGACGCCGTCGACACCGCACTGGGCTTTGGCATGAGTGCCCGCGAGATGGACCTGGATTACCAGCCCTTCCCGTTGACCACGCTCTACGACCCCGAACACCCTGGCGGCCCGGCCTTCCTGTCGTTCGTCAACGCCTGGATCGAACTGGCCGGCATGCTCAACGAACTGTCGCGCAGCATGGGCCAGCCGGATTTCTACCCCTTTGTGTTGCCGCCGGCCGTGATCGCCAAGCTGCACTTCATTCACTTGGTGATTCAGGAGGAGGGCGGCAGGGCCGACGAAGTCGTACAAGCACAGTAATCCGCCCCTATGTGGGAGCTGGCTTGCCTGCGATTGCGGTGCATCATCCAGTGAATGCCCCAACTGATGCACCGCAATCGCGGGCAAGCCCGGCTCCCACAAGGTTCTGGCAGGTTATCGAGGTTGTGGACAAGTGCTTGAGCTCCTTCATATTTTTAATCCGGAACAACGGTTGTAAGTTCCGATGAGATCGGTACAATGGCGCGGCTTGCCGAGAGGCCAGCGTCGTTATGGTGACCCCATCGGTCCCCCCGCAACGATTACCCGTGAACCTGGTCAGAGCCGGAAGGCAGCAGCCACAGCGGGAACATTGTGTGCCGGGGTGTGGCTGGTGGGGTTGCCTCCATAACGCTCTCCTTTGTTTCTACCCTTCCTGTTTCAAATCAAACATTGTTTTACTCGCTCATCTGCCATTTTTTGCGCAGCGATGACGGCGTTGTGCTGGAAAATTTTCAGCGGCCTGCTAGCGTCATTCTTGTAAGCGACCCTGTGCTGGAGTAGTAAAGAAGTGATGGCACTCCTTTGATCAACAAGGATGATTGCCATGCCCAGCCTTCCCGTTTTACCCAGAACGCTCAGTGCTTCAGTCGGCGCCCCAGGCAAGGCGCAGAATGTGCTTGCTGATGTTCGCTTTATCCAGCATCTGTTTAATCTGATCACGCCAGAATCCGCTTCGCGCCTTGTGGAGGACGGAAAGTGCGGCCCGCTGTTGTTGCGGCGCATCAGCGACTATCAGGCGAATCGTCTCAAGGTCAGCAAACCTGATGGGGTGATTGACCCGGGCGGTCGGACGTTCAATAGCCTGGTCGACGATGCAGGCAAAGCCAATGCCGTTGTTCTTCCCGACCAGTCGTTAGTCACCAGGCCCACCTGTGACGGTCAAATCGCCCTGACCGAGGCTGATTTTCAGAGCGCGGCTGCAGCGCTGGGCAACGGTATTTCGGTGAATCTGATCAAGGCGTTTGCCGCCGTTGAGTCTGGTGGGCGATCCGGGTTCGGGCCGGCCAACATGCCGGTTATCGCCTTCGAGGGCCATATCTTTCGCAAGTACACTCAACATAAGTACGACAGGACCTACCCCTTTTTGTCCTACCCCTTTTTGGTCAATGCTGGCCCGCAATGGAAAGCCAACAATAAAACCCAGGCGATTGCGTGGCGGACTCTGGTCGATGCTTATACGTTGGACCAGGCAGCAGCGCTGATGTCGGCGTCCTACGGTATGTTCCAGGTCATGGGCTTTAATTTTGCTGCCTGTGGCTACAAGAACGTGTTCGAGTTTGTGGCTGCACTGAAGCTTAACGCCGGCCAGCAATTGATGGCGTTCTGCGGCTTTTGCCGCAAGAATCCAGCCTTGCTCAGAGCGATGAAAAGCAAGGACTTTGCCGGCATGGCGCGCAATTACAATGGCTCAAGCTATGGCGACTACGACAGGCGTATCCAAAAAGCCTTCGAGGCGCTGGAACGGAAAAAATAGCCGCACCTGCTGGCTGCCTCACATCGTTGAGGTGGCCCACTGGACAACCCAAAATCATCTTGTTAGTTTCCGCCAGCCACTTGTTTCAAGTTATGACAGGTGTGCGGTGCTGATATTGAAGTGCTATCACTTCTTGAACTAACAAGGATGTCCATGATGAAAAGCCTGCAAGGGTTGCCCCGTCTTATCAGTGCTTCAGTGGGCGCGCCGGGTAAAGCGCGCAACTTGCCCGCCGATGTTCAGTGCATCCAGTATCTATTTAATCTGATCATTCCCAAGATGGGTTTTGCGCTGGCCGAAAACGGTAAGTGCGATGGGCAATTGGTGCAGTGCATCAGCCAGTATCAGTTCCGGCACCTCAAGTATGCGCATCCTGATGGCGTGATCGACCCGACCGGCCGAACCTTCAATAGCCTGATAGAAGAGGCGGTCAAAGTGCCGGTGAAGGCGTTTCCGACGATGCGCATTCCGAGCTTTCTCAACGCGTTTGGCAATAACGGCGGCGATGCGGTACAGGCCACGGTCAATGTGTACCTGGAGCGCATGCGCGCGACCATCGAGGCCGAGCGGCGTAACCGCCAGTTGATGCTCCAGGCCACGTGCGATGGTGGCATGACGCTGACCGATACCGACTTTCAAAGCGCTGCCACCCAGTTGGGCAGCGGCATTTCGGTGAATATCATCAAGGCTTTCGCCACGGTCGAATCCGGCGGGCGTTCCGGGTTCGGGCCGGCCAAGTTGCCGGTGATTGCCTTTGAAGGCCACTTGTTTCGCAAGTACACCAAGCACATCTACGATCAGGCGCACCCGCTGCTGTCTTATATCTACGTGAGAAAGGCCGGGCCGCAGTGGCAGGTCAATAACAAGGACCAGACCAAAGCCTGGGAGACCATGGCCACAGCGTTTGCGCTGGACCAGGAGGCGGCATTGATGTCGGCGTCCTGGGGCATGTTTCAAATAATGGGGTTCAACTACACCTCCTGCGGTTACAAGACGGTGTTTGAATTTGCTGCCGCCCTGAAGGTCAATGCCGGTAACCAATTAAAAGCGTTTATTGGTTTTTGCAGCCAGAGCCCGGCCCTGATCAAGGCCATGAAAGATAAAGACTACGTGGCCATGGCGCGTAACTATAACGGCAAGGATTACGGTGACTACGACAGCCGTATCAAAAAGGCCTACGAAGCATTGGAAGGGAAGAAATAAGATGAGCCGTTTTCTAGCGATGAGTGTGTTGTCGTTGTGCGCCTTGGTGCCCGCGTTGGCAGGTGCCGCTGAGCTGCATTCTGGTAAATACGAGGGATTGATGCTGGCGGTCACCCCTGAGCATCAGGTCGAAGGCTACTACGCAGAAGAACTGGGCGAGGGTGTGACCCGCAGCTGCACGTTTTACCTGCAAGGCCAGCCTGAAGCGCTCACCACCTGGCTAGACAAGGCCTACCCTGGCAGCGTCGCAGCGTCCTCCGACGGCGTGACCTTGACGGTGGAGCAGGGGCGCGAGCATCCCGGTTGCATCAGCGTGCTGATGCCGGAAATCGCCACCGGCCTGGACCTGGCCCAAACGGCCAGCAAGCAATGGATCGGCCTGGTGACCGTGACGGCCGACAAGGCTTACCTGCTGAAAAAACCAGGCGCTGAAGCGGCCAAACGCGCGTATATCGTCAAGGACGATGTGGTCGGCGTGCTGGCGTTCAAGGACGGCTGGGCCAAGGTCGAGTTCACCAATGCCAAAGACCATACCTACACCGGTTGGATCAGCCAGGACCAGTACGCACGCTTGGCGGCGCCGCAAGCCAACTAGCCAAACGTCTCTCGCAGCAGCCCGGCAAACGCATCCCGCGCCAGGTGGCGCTGGGTGTCTTTGTGCCAGAACAGCAGGTTGTCCACGGCCTGCAACTCCTCGAACCGGTAGGAGGCCAGTTGATTGGCCTGCTCGTAGCGGGCCAGGATGCCTTCCGGCGCCAACGCCACGCCAATTCCTGCACTGACGCAACCAATGATGGTGCCCCAACTGGCATAGCTGGCGATGCTTGGTTTGAAGGCGTGCGGTTTGATCCAGTTCTCCAGCGCCGCGCGATACGGGCAACCGGGCGGCCACACCAGCAAGGTGCGGCCTGCCAAGTCTTCGGCACTGTTGATCGGCGCGCTGGAGGCGCTGGCGATCAGCACCAGGCGTTCGCTGTAGACCACACTGTGTTTGAGCTTGGCGCGCTTGCCGCCCGAGGCCACCAGCGCCACATCGAGGCGATGGTGTTGCAGGTCGTCGAGCAGTTGCGCCCAGGCGCCGGTGACCAGTTCCAGGCTGACGTCCGGGTAGCGCCGGTGGTATTCGGCCAGCAGCGGCGGCAGGCGGCCGCTGGCGCTGGATTCCACCGCGCCGATGCGCAGCGTGCCGCGCGGGATGGCGTTGGCATCCACTGCGCGTTTGGACTCATCCACCAGGGCCAGGATGCGCTCGCAGTAATCGAGGAAGATTTCCCCGGCGGCACTGATGGCCAACCCACGGCCTGCGCGAATAAACAGCGGTGTGCCCAACTCGCTTTCCAGCTGCTTGATGCGCGTGGTGATGTTGGACGGCACGCAGTGCAGTTGCAGCGCGGCCTGGGCCACGCTGCCGGTTTGTGCCACGGCGCGCACCATTTTCAGTTGGGCCAGTTCCATTGCTCAGTTCCAATGATTTCAGAAGTCAGAAACGCTTAATTGTCCTGCGCCTTGCGCGGCTCAAGACTGACGGTATTCCTTCTCAGTATCTGGATGCCGTCGATGAATGCCCCGTCACCCGTAAAGCTTACGCTAGTCATCGCTGGCGTGATTCTCTGTTGGGCCTATTCGCCGATTGGCGTGCACATGGGGCTGCACAGCTACAGCCCTGGCCAGTTGGCGTTGCTGAGGTTTCTGATCGCCTCGGTGTTCATGGGCGGCATCGCCCTGGCGGTAGGCATCGGCTGCCCGCGTGTGCGGGATCTGCCGTGGTTGCTGGTGTTGGGTTTTTTCGGCGTGTTCCTGCACCACACCAGCCTCAACTACGGGCAACAGTGGGTGACGGCGGCGGCATCGAGTGTACTGGCACAGTCGGTGCCGCTGTTCAGTGTGGTGATCGCGTTTTTCTGTTTGAAGGAACGGGTCAGCCTCTGGCGTTGGGGCTGCGTCTTGCTCGGCTTGCTGGGTGTGCTGGTGGTGATCTGGGGTGATCATGGCGTCGGTGATATCGACCCGCGCGGCTTGCTGATCTTGCTGGCAGCCGTGTCGTGGAGCGTGTATTTCGTCATCCAGAAACACTACGCCCATCGCTACAGCCCGCTGACCATGGCGTGTTACATGGTGTGGGCGGGCACCTTGATGCTGTGCGTGAACCTGCCGGGCTTGCCGGCTGCGGTGGCCCAGGCGCCAATGCCGGAGAATCTGTCGGTGCTGGTATTGGGGATTTTCCCCAGCGCCCTGGCCTACCTGGCCTGGGGCTATGTGCTCAAGCACGTGGACGTCAGCCGCGCCTCGGTGGCGATGTACCTGATTCCGCCGGTGGCCATGCTGATGGCGGCGACGCTGCTGGGCGAGCACGTTGCCCTGCAAGTGATATTGGGCGCGGTGATCGTGCTGGCCAGTGTCGCCGCCATCAGCCTTGAAGGGCGCTGGCGCTCAATCGCTCAGGCTGAACGCGCGCAGCCGGTGGCCGTCGAGGTCCTCGGCGACAAAGGTGTAGCCGAAGTCAAGGTGGGTCGGTGACTGAATGATGGTCGCGCCGCGCTCTACCCATTGAGCGTAAAGGGCGTCTACGGCGGCTGGGTCCCCCAGCGAAAAACCTACCTCACCGCCTCCGCCGGTAAACTGAGCCGCAGGCTCTACGGTGTGGCGCGACCACAGCCCCAGCTTGACGCCGTTGTCGAGAATGAACAGGGCGAACGTCGGGTTCAGCTCCACCGGCGGCTTGCCCAGCAGGCGGCTATAGAAGTTGGCGCTGGTGGCCGGGCTGTCGACGTAGAGCAGGAAGTAATGGGCGACGGTGTGCATGCAGGCTCCTTGATTACGGGCGGTTAAGTGAGCCCAGTCTAGGGGACGGCCCTGTCAGTTCTTGTCAGGAGCGTTCTTGTCAGGAGTGCGCAGCGGTCGCGCGTTCTCCCCGGTGTACAGTTTGATCAGGTCATCGATCTCGCCCGACATTTTCATCCGCAGCAGCGTGCGCAAGATCCGTTGCACCGGCACGCTCGGGTCATTGCGCACGATGCAGCCCAGGTTTTGTTCGTCGATCACCGCGACGTTGTGCAGCCGCAGGCTTGGGGGCACTTTCAGGTTGAAACGGTCCAGGGTCCATTCGTTGATCACGGCGTATTCGAAACGCGCGGCCACCAGCTTGTGCAGCACCAACTCCTCGCTGCGCGAATCGTCGCGGGTCAATTGGCCACTGGCGAACAGCGGTTCGAGGACGACATAGCGGTAGTTGAGCACCGTGCCAATGGCCTGCGGTGCCAACCTGGCCACCTGAACGGGCGGTGCGTGGACACTGGCCAACACATTGCGCTGCACCATCAAGGGTACGCTCCAGCTGTAGTCGCCGGACAATTCGCCGAGCCATTCCTGGGCGACATAGCAGCGCACATCGACCTCTGCGCGTGCCATGGCACCGGCGAGTCGCGCCCGGGCCAGCACGTGGAACTCGGCTGGCCGCCCGACCTGGGTGGCCAGGCTCAACATCAAGTCATACAGAATGCCCTGTGTGGGCTGGTCACCCTCTATCTGTGCCATGGGCATTGCCCAGCTGTCGGAAACCGAAAAACGCAACGGTGCGGGCGCCGCCAGGCAAGCAACGGAAATCATCCATAAAGCGCCCAGGACTACACGCATACACTCTCCGGGTTCAGGCCTTTGTGGGGCCAGTCAGGCAAGCTTAGTCAGATTAGACGAGCGTGCCGGATGCAATTTCCCCCTTGCTCCGCTAGCATTACCGGCTTCCGCTTCCCAGTTGCGACGGTTTTCGATGAGTTATCAGGTTCTTGCACGTAAATGGCGTCCGCGCTCGTTCCGCGAAATGGTCGGCCAGACCCATGTGCTCAAGGCTCTGATCAATGCCTTGGACAGCCAACGGCTGCACCACGCCTACCTGTTCACCGGTACTCGGGGGGTGGGCAAGACCACTATCGCGCGCATTATTGCCAAGTGCCTGAACTGTGAAACCGGCATCACGTCGACACCTTGCGGTACCTGTTCGGTATGCCGTGAGATCGACGAAGGGCGTTTTGTCGACCTGATCGAGATCGACGCCGCGAGCCGCACCAAGGTCGAAGACACCCGCGAGCTGCTCGACAACGTGCAGTACGCGCCGAGCCGTGGGCGCTTCAAGGTCTACCTGATCGACGAAGTACACATGCTCTCCAGCCATTCCTTCAACGCGCTGTTGAAAACCCTGGAAGAGCCGCCGCCCTACGTTAAGTTCATCCTGGCCACCACCGACCCGCAGAAACTTCCTGCAACGATTTTGTCGCGGTGCCTGCAGTTCTCCCTGAAAAACATGACGCCTGAGCGCGTGGTCGAGCACTTGACCCATGTACTCGGCGTCGAGAACGTGCCGTTCGAAGACGACGCGTTGTGGCTGCTCGGCCGCGCCGCCGATGGTTCGATGCGCGATGCCATGAGCCTCACCGACCAGGCCATCGCCTTTGGTGAAGGCAAGGTTATGGCCGCAGATGTGCGCGCCATGCTCGGCACGCTGGACCACGGCCAGGTGTTCGACGTGTTGCACGCGCTGATCGAAGGTGACGCCAAGGCGTTGCTCGAAGCCGTGCGCCATTTGTCGGAGCAAGGCCCGGACTGGAACGGCGTGCTCTCGGAAATCCTCAATGTGCTGCACCGCGTGGCCATCGCCCAGGCGTTGCCCGAAGGTGTCGACAACGGCCATGGCGACCGCGACCGCGTGTTGGCGCTGGCCCAGGCGTTGCCGGCCGAAGATGTGCAGTTCTACTACCAGATGGGCCTGATCGGCCGTCGGGATTTGCCCTTGGCGCCAGACCCGCGTGGCGGCTTTGAAATGGTCTTGCTGCGGATGCTGGCCTTCCGGCCCGCCGACTCGGCAGACGCACCGAGACAGCCGCTAAAGCCAGTGGGGATCAGCCAGGCCACAGTTGATTCCGCCAAACCAGTGGCTGGCGCGGCGGTAGTCGCGCCAGTAGTTGCTGCACCTGAACCTGCACCGCCTGAACCTGCGCCAGTTGCGTCGGCGTCGGCGCCGGCACCCGAGCCTGTGGTTGCCGCGCCGGTGGTTGAACCTGCGCCCGTGGTTGAGCCTGAACCTGCTCGCGCGCCGGTGGTTGACCTGCCTTGGAACGATCCGGTCGACGCAGAACCTGAGCCTGAACCTGAAGTCGAGCAAGTGCCCGCGGTGGAGCCCGTGCTGGAAACCACCGGCGAGCAGCCCGAGCTGACGCCGATGCCCACGCCGACCCCGGACAGTGCGGTGCCGGACGCGCCGGAATGGGTGTCGGCACCGGTTGCCGAGCCGACTGTCGCGCAGGTGGACGCTGCCACGCCGGGCATCGACCTTGATGACGAGCCGCCGCTGGATGAAGATTACATCGAGCCGGACATGGATTCGGCCTACAGTTACCTGGACGACCTGGCCAGCGAGCACACCGCCGAACCGGCCCCCGAGCCCGAAGCGGAACCCGCTGCGGCCCCGGCCACTGGCCTGGCGTTGCAATGGTTGGAGTTGTTTCCGAAATTGCCGATCTCCGGCATGACCGGCAGCATCGCCGCCAACTGCACCTTGATCTCCATCGAGGGCGACCACTGGCTGTTGCACCTGGACCCGGCCCACAGCGCCTTGTTCAACGCCACTCAGCAACGCCGTCTCAACGATGCGCTCAACCAGTACCATGAACGCACGTTGACCATCGCCATCGAACTGATCAAGCCTGAGCAGGAAACCCCGGCCCAGGCGGCGACTCGTAAGCGCATCAACCGTCAGCGCGAGGCTGAAGACTCGATCCATGGCGATCCGCTCATCCAACAGTTGATGCAACAGTTCGGTGCGGTGGTGCGTCACGATACTATTGAACCTGTCGAAGCCCCGGTGCCCCAAGCGTCATAAAACCGGGCTACTAATTGATTGATCCACGTACTTTGAGGTGATTCCCATGATGAAAGGTGGCATGGCCGGCCTGATGAAGCAGGCGCAGCAGATGCAGGAAAAGATGGCCAAGATGCAGGAAGAATTGGCCAACGCCGAAGTCACCGGTAAAGCCGGTGGCGATATGGTCAGCGTGGTGATGACCGGTCGTCACGACATCAAGCGTGTGAGCATCGACCCAAGCGTATTGCCTGGCGTCGGCGAAGATGACCTGGAAATGCTCGAAGCGCTGTTCGCCGCGGCCGTCAACGACGCCGTGCGCAAGATCGAAGCCAACAGCCAGGAAAAAATGGGTGGCGTGACCGCTGGCATGCAACTGCCGCCGGGCATGAAACTGCCGTTTTGATCGTGCAGCGTTAGCTAGACTCAAATGCCAGGCATCGCGCCTGGCATTTTTGTTTGTGCTAATCCGATCGAACCCTGGCATGGCAAGCAGGGTCTGCACCCTATACCGAAAGATTCGTTAAAGGAGCCCCTCATGCCTCAAGAACCCATTCTTAACCAGCGCATTGTCCTGGTCTCGCGCCCGCAAGGCGCGCCGACACCGGAAAACTTTCGCCTGGAACGCGTGAACCTGCCGGAATTGGCAGATGGCCAGGTGATGCTCAAAACCCTGTACCTGTCCCTCGATCCCTACATGCGTGGGCGCATGAGTGACGCGCCGTCCTACGCAGCTCCGGTGGAAATCGACGAAGTGATGACCGGTGGTGCTGTCAGCCGTATCGAGCAATCGCGTAACCCGAAATTCGCGGTGGGTGATCTTGTGGTGGGTTCCACCGGCTGGCAAAGCCATAGCATCTCAGACGGAAACAACCTGATCCCGCTGCCCAAAGGCCTGGCCAGCCCCTCGATGGCGCTGGGTGTATTGGGTATGCCTGGCATGACCGCGTACATGGGCCTGATGGATATCGGCCAGCCCAAGGCCGGCGAAACCCTGGTGGTGGCGGCTGCCTCCGGCGCGGTGGGTTCGGTGGTCGGGCAGGTGGCCAAGCTCAAGGGTTTGCGCGTGGTGGGTATTGCCGGCGGCGCGGACAAGTGCCGCTACGTGGTCGATGAGCTGGGCTTTGACGCCTGTATCGACCACAAGAGCGCCGATTTTGCCCATGAGCTGGCGTTGGCCTGTTTCAAAGGCGTGGATATCTACTTTGAAAACGTTGGCGGCAAAGTCTTCGACGCCGTGCTGCCGCTGCTCAACCCCAAGGCACGCATTCCGCTGTGCGGCCTGATCGCCGGTTACAACGCCCATGAAGCCCCCAGCGGTCCTGATCGGCTGCCGGCACTGCAACGTACCTTGTTGACCAAGCGCGTGCGCATCCAGGGTTTTATCGTGTTCGACGATTATGGCGATCGCCAGCCCGAATTCCTCAGCGCCATGGCGCCGTGGGTGCGCGACGGCAAGATCAAGTTCCGCGAAGACGTGGTCGATGGCCTGGAACAGGCACCCGAAGCCTTTATCGGTTTGCTCGAGGGGCGCAACTTCGGCAAGTTGGTGGTGCGCGTCGCACAGGATTGAGCATTTGACGCTAATCCGAGGCGCGGGTATAAACCGCGTCTCGTTGTTTTGTCGGACCCTTCGCCCATGAGCTTCAGCCCCCTGATTCGCCAACTGATCGACGCCCTGCGCATTTTGCCGGGTGTGGGCCAGAAAACCGCCCAGCGTATGGCGCTGCAACTGCTGGAGCGTGATCGCAGCGGCGGCACGCGGTTGGCCCAGGCCTTGAGCCAGGCCATGACCGGCGTGGGCCACTGCCGCCAGTGCCGCACCCTGACCGAAGAAGACCTGTGCCCGCAATGCGCCGACCCACGTCGCGACGACACTTTACTGTGCGTCGTTGAAGGGCCGATGGACGTGTACGCCGTCGAGCAGACCGGCTATCGCGGGCGCTACTTTGTGCTCAAGGGGCATCTTTCGCCGCTGGACGGCCTGGGGCCGGAAGCCATTGGCATTCCGCAACTGGTGACGCGCATTGAAGAGCAGGGCACGTTTACCGAGGTGATCCTGGCAACCAACCCGACGGTGGAAGGCGAGGCGACGGCGCATTACATCGCCCAATTGCTGACCAACAAAGGCTTGATCACCTCGCGTATCGCCCATGGCGTGCCGTTGGGTGGCGAGCTGGAATTGGTGGATGGCGGCACGTTGGCGCACTCTTTTGCCGGTCGCAAGCCGATCGCGCTCTAAAATGTGGGAGCTGGCTTGCCTGCGATAACGGTGGATCAGTGACATTGATGTCGCCTGACACTCCGCTATCGCAGGCAAGCCAGCTCCCACAGTGGTTTTGTGTTGTCAGGGATATCTTGATAACCAAGCAAGCGCTTGGTAAGTTCTCTCCACCTCACCGTGGAGCTTGCCGATGTCTGCCTATCAGGACTACTTCGACCCCAGCCACCAATTGGTCCGCGACAGCGTGCGCCGTTTCGTCGAGCGCGAGATGTTGCCGGGCATCGAGCAATGGGAGGAGGGCGAGAGCTTTCCCCGTGAGCTGTACCTCAAGGCGGGCGCGGCGGGGATCCTGGGCATCGGCTACCCCGAAAGCCTGGGCGGCAGCCATGAAGGCGACCTGTTCGCCAAGGTCGCCGCCAGCGAAGAGTTGATGCGTTGCGGTTCGGGTGGCGTGGTCGCGGGCCTGGGTTCGCTGGATATCGGCTTGCCGCCGGTAGTCAAATGGGCGCGCCCCGAGGTGCGTGAGCGCGTTGCGCCTCAAGTGCTGACCGGTGAGAAGATCATCGCCCTGGCCGTCACCGAGCCCGGTGGCGGCTCCGATGTAGCCAACCTGCAAACCCGCGCCCTTCGCGATGGCGACTTTTATCGCGTCAGCGGCAGCAAAACCTTTATCACCAGCGGCATCCGCGCCGACTTCTATACGGTAGCCGTACGCACCGGCGGGCCGGGCTTCGGCGGCATCAGCTTATTGCTGATCGAAAAACAGACGCCAGGTTTCACCGTCGGCCAGCCGTTGAAGAAAATGGGCTGGTGGGCGTCGGACACGGCTGAGTTGTTCTTCGACGATTGCCGCGTGCCTGTAGGCAACTTGATCGGCGTCGAGAACATGGGCTTTGCCTGCATCATGGGCAATTTCCAGAGCGAACGCTTGGCGCTGGCGCTGATGGCGAACATGACCGCGCAGCTCGCCCTGGAAGAAAGCCTCAAGTGGGCGAGCCAGCGCGAAGCCTTCGGCAAACCCATCGGCAAATTCCAGGTGCTCAAGCATCGGCTGGCGGAAATGGCCACCGCAGTGGAAGTCTCCCGCGAGTTCACCTACCGCCAGGCGGCGAAGATGGCGGCCGGCAAGAGTGTGATCAAGGAGATTTCCATGGCCAAGAACCTGGCCACTGATACCGCGGATCGGGTGACCTATGACGCGGTGCAGATACTGGGTGGGCAGGGGTATATGCGTGGCAGCCTGGTGGAACGGCTGTATCGGGATAACCGCATTCTGTCTATCGGCGGGGGCACGCGTGAGGTGATGAACGAGATCATCAGCAAGCAGATGGGGTTGTGATTAGTGGTGTTCTTTCAGGCGCTATCGCAGGCGAGCCAGCTCCCACCTTTGACTGTGTTTGCAAATCAAAATGTGGGAGCTGGCTTGCCTGCGATAGCGCCGGCCCAGGCAACTTTTAAACGTCGGTCAACCCAAACTGCGTCAGGCAAAACGTCGGAATGCCCATATCCTGCAGGCGTTGCGAACCACCCAGCTCAGGCAGATCAATGATCGCCGCCGCTTCGAAGATCTTCGCGCCCATACGTCGCACCAGGTTCGCCGCGGCAATCAAGGTGCCGCCAGTGGCGATCAGGTCATCGAACATCAGCACCGAGTCGCCGTCACACAGGCTGTCGGCGTGTACTTCGAGAAAGGCTTCGCCGTATTCGGTCTGGTAACCCTCGGCCAGCACGTCAGCGGGCAGCTTGCCCTGTTTGCGGAACAGGATCAGTGGTTTGTTCAATTGGTAGGCGATGATCGAACCGATCAGGAAGCCACGGGCATCCATCGCGCCGATGTGGGTAAAGTCGGCCTCGACGTAACGCTGGGCAAAACTGTCGGCCACCAGGCGCAGGGCGCGGGGCGATTGGAACAGCGGGGTAATGTCACGAAAGATCACCCCAGGCTTGGGGAAGTCGATGACGGGGCGGATCAGGGATTTGATGTCGAACGAATCGAAGGTCATCGTCGAAGAGTCCTGGGAGCGGAAAACGGACTCGAAGTATACCTGCGGCCCTGCCGATTGGCGCGGCCGCAAGTGTCTGCCTCAGACTTCCAGCGAGCCCCCGGCCAGCGCGCACAGCTGGATCGGGTCGAGGATATGCACTTCCTTGCCTTCGGCGGCAATCAGTTCGTTTTGCTGGAAACGGGTAAACACGCGGGACACGGTTTCCACCGCCAGGCCCAGGTAATTGCCGATTTCGTTGCGCGACATGCTCAGGCGGAACTGGTTGGCCGAGAACCCACGGGCACGGAAGCGTGCCGACAGGTTGACCAAAAACGTGGCGATGCGCTCGTCGGCGGTTTTCTTCGACAGCAGCAACATCATCTGTTGGTCGTCACGGATCTCGCGGCTCATCACCCGCATCAATTGGCGGCGCAGTTGCGGCAGCTGCAGGGCCAATTCATCCAGGCGTTCGAAAGGGATTTCGCACACCGAGGTCGTCTCCAGGGCCTGGGCCGACACCGGGTGAATCTCGGTGTCCATGCCAGACAGCCCGACCAGTTCGCTGGGCAGGTGGAAGCCGGTGATCTGCTCTTCGCCGCCGTCGCTAAGGCTGAAGGTCTTCAACGCGCCTGAACGTACTGCATAAACGGAATCGAACTTGTCGCCCTGGCGAAACAGAAACTCGCCTTTTTTCAGCGGTCGGCCGCGTTTAACGATTTCGTCCAGCGCTTCCATGTCTTCCAAATTCAACGAAAGTGGCAGGCAGAGGGGGGCCAGGCTGCAATCCTTGCAGTGAGCCTGGCTGTGAGCGCGCAGTTTAACTGGCTCGGACATTTCTTAAATCCTTGTGGGAAAACACACATAAGACGTAAGGGTAACGCACCGGGGGACTGTGAGGCCAGCGTGTACAAAAAAGCAGCAAAGATATAAAGCTTTTTGTATCGGGGTCGATACAAGATCACAACTCAATAACCGTGGACAAGAGCCATGTCTTCCATCATGGGTGTCAATCCTTCAAGTATTCGTATTCCTGCTGCGCCACAACCCCAAAAGGACGCGGTGGCAGACAACACCAACAGCGCTTCGACACCGCAGGCCGATTCCGCGGCGGTCGAAGGTGTGGCGGTTACAATTTCCGGCGCGGCGATGAAAGCTGCGGCGGATGAGAAAACCTCCAACAGCGATATCGACGACAGCGGCCTGGCGGATAACGTCAAGAATCTGCTGAAGATGATTCGTGAGATCAAAAAGCAGATTGCCGAGAAGCAGGCTGAGATGGCTGCGCTGATGGCAGATAAAAACCTCAGCCCTGATCAGATGCGAGCCCGCCTCTCCGGTCTGCAAAGTGCGTTGAGCGCCTTACAAGCCAGCTTGGTTGGCATGCAGGCGTCTTTGACTAAGGCGATGAAAGACATGAGCGCGAGCGACGCAGCTAAGACCGCTGCCCTGGCAATGAAGTAGCTGCCCTTAGATCACCCGCGAGAATCGCTGCCTGTTCTGGTGCTCCAGGTAGGCATCGAACACCATGCACACCGAGCGCACCAGCAAGCGCCCGGCCGGTAAAACGCGAATGCCGTGGGCATCCAGTTCGATCAGGCCGTCGGCGGCCATTGTCTCCAGCTGTGGCCAGAGTTCGTCGAAATAGCCGCGAAAATCGATGTTATAGGCCTGTTCGATCCGCTCGAATGCCAGGCTGAAATTGCAGATCAACTGCTGAATTACTTCCCGGCGCAAACGATCATCCGTGGTGCAGACCAGGCCACGGCTGGTGGCCAGTTGCGCGCCGGCCAGTGCGTTCTGGTAGTGATTGAGGTCACTGCTGTTCTGGCAATACAGGTCGCCGATCTGGCTGATCGCCGACACGCCCAGCCCAATCAAATCGCAATGCCCGTGGGTGGTGTAGCCCTGGAAGTTACGCTGCAGCGTGCCTTCTTCCTGGGCCACGGCCAGTTCGTCATCCGGCAGGGCAAAGTGGTCCATGCCGATGTAGCGGTAGCCGGCACGGGTCAACTGCTCGATGGTGGTTTGCAGCATCAGCAGTTTTTCTTCCGGCGAGGGCAAATCGTCGGCATTAATGCGCCGCTGCGGCATAAAGCGCTCGGGCAGGTGCGCGTAGTTGAAGACCGACAGGCGATCCGGTTGCAGGTTGATCACCTCTTCGACGGTGCGCGCAAAATTCAGCGGCGTCTGCTTGGGCAGGCCGTAGATCAAATCAATATTGATCGAGCGAAATTGCAGGGTGCGCGCCGCATCGATCACCGCACGGGTTTCTTCCAGGCTTTGCAGGCGGTTGACCGCACGCTGCACCTCGGGGTCAAGGTCTTGCAGGCCGATGCTCACGCGGTTAAAGCCCAGTTCACGCAGCAGCCCCATGGTCGCCCAGTCGGCTTCACGCGGGTCGATCTCGATGCCGTAGTCGCCGGAATCATCATCGAGCAAGTTGAAGTGCTGGCGCAGGCGGGTCATCACCTGGCGCAGTTCGTCGTGGCTGAGAAAAGTCGGCGTGCCGCCGCCGAAATGCAACTGTTCCACGGGCTGTTTCGGGTCGAGGTGGCAGGCCACCAGCTGGATTTCCTGCTCCAGGCGTTGCAGGTAGGCCTGGGCTCGGCCACGGTCCTTGGTGATGACCTTGTTGCACGCGCAGTAGTAGCAAATGTTTGCGCAGAACGGCACATGCACATACAGCGACAAGGGCCGTACGGCCTTGCGGCTGTCGCGCAGGGCGTGGAGCAGGTCGAAGGTGCCGACCTGGCTGTCGAATTGTACGGCGGTGGGGTAGGACGTGTAGCGCGGCCCCGCCAAGTCGTAGCGGTGAATCAGATCTGTGTCCCAACGAATGGCGTCGAGCATGCGGGCGGTCCCCGGGATTGGCTAGTGAGCCGAGTCTAGGGGCGCACCGCAGGTACCATCTTGATTTGCATCAACGGGGAGCGGCGCTATGCCACATGGCGATTTAATGGCCCATTAGCCAGTGTTGATGCGGGCCTGGCAACGTCCAAACGCCGAAGAGCATAACCAGCACGCCACCGGCCACACGCACGCTGCGTTTGCGCAGCACCGCCGTGACACGTTCCGCCGCCAAGCCAGTCGCCAGCAGTACTGGCCAGGTTCCAAGCCCAAAGGCGAGCATCAGCATTGCGCTGTCCAGCGCATTACCCTGGCTCGCCGCCCATAACAGCGTGCTGTAGACCAACCCGCACGGCAACCAGCCCCACAGCGCGCCCAGCAGCAATGCGCGTGGCAGGCTGGACACCGGCAGCAAACGGTTGGCGACCGGCTGTACGTAGCGCCACAGGCCGCGCCCCAGGCTTTCGATACGGGTGAGGCCGCTCCACCAACCGGCCAGGTACAAGCCCATGCTGATCAGCAACAACCCGGCGAGCACGCGCATGAACATCGCCGCCGGGCTGTTGGCCACCGCCCAGCCGGCCAGGCCGATCAATAACCCGGCAGCGGCGTAGCTGAGGATGCGCCCCAGGTTATAGGCGAGCAGCAGGCGAAAACGGCGGCTGCGTTGTTCTTTGGGGATTGCCAGCGTCAGCGCGCCCATCAGTCCGCCGCACATGCCCAGGCAATGGCCGCCGCCCAGCAGCCCAAGGATCAGGGCAGAGACCAGCAGTGGCGCCAGCTCAAGCATGGGGTGGGTCTTTGGGCGGTTGCTCGGCCCGGTTGGCTTCGTCGACGCCCGCCAGGTGGTTCGGGTCCTGGTCGTCGAACAGCACGCTGTGGGCCGGGCCGTCGAGGTCGTCGTACTGGCCGCTGTCCACCGCCCAGAAGAAAATGTAAATGGCCACGCCGACTAACAGCAGCGCCGCCGGAATCATCACGTAGAGAGCTGGCATCGGTACTCCATGCCCACGCGGCTCAAGCCGGCAGCGGGCGGGTTACTAAGGTGGCACTGTTTGCCTGCGTGCTCGGCAGCCGAGTCAGGCGCAAGGCGTTGAGCACCACGGTCAACGAGCTGAGGGACATGCCGATCGCGGCCCAGATCGGGGTGATCCAACCGAGGGCGGCAAACGGCAGCATAAGGCCATTGTACAGCCCGGCCCACAGCAGGTTTTCAATGATTACCCGCCGCGTGCGCCGCGCCAGGGTAAACGCCTGCACCAGCGCGTCGAGACGGTTGGACAGCAGCACGGCATCGGCACTGGTTTTTGCCAAGTCGGTGGCTGAGCCCATCGCCACGCTGATATCGGCGGCGGCGAGCACAGGCACATCGTTGACGCCGTCGCCAAGCATCAGCACCTTGCGGCCTTGCTGGTGCAACTGGTGCAGCACCTGCAGTTTGTCGTCGGGGCGCAAGCCGCCCTTGGCCTCGTCAATCCCCAACTCAAGCGCGACACTGGCGACCATCGGCGAGCTGTCACCCGACAGCAACAGCGTACGCCAACCTCGCGCTTTGCACGCGGCCAGCAGGGCGGGCGCATCGCTGCGCAGGCGGTCATCGAGCACGAACCAGGCGAGGGCGCCTTCACGATCGCCCAGCAGCAACCATTGGCCTGCTTCGTCCGGCGAGGCGGGAATCGCGCAGCCGCTTAATTGGCACACAAAGCCCGGCTGGCCGATGCGCAATTGATGCTCGCCCACACGACCTTCCAGGCCTAAGCCTGGGAAACTCAGGACTTCCTCGGCGGCCAGCGGCGCACGCCCGAAGGCGCGGGCAATCGGGTGCTCGGAGCGGTTTTCCAGCGCGGCGGCGAGGCCCAGGCAGTCGTCGCTGTTCAACGTGCCCAACGGGCGGATGGCACGCAGGGCCAGGCGGCCTTCGGTCAGGGTGCCGGTCTTGTCGAAAATCACCGTGTCGATCTGGTTCAATCCTTCCAGCACGTGCCCACGAGTGAGTAACAGCCCGAGTTTGTGCAATGTGCCGGTGGCGGCGGTGAGGGCGGTCGGTGTCGCCAGCGACAACGCGCAAGGGCAGGTTGCCACCAGCATCGCCAGCACAATCCAGAATGCGCGTGACGCGTCCAGTTCCCACCACAGCAGGCCGATCAGCGCGGCCGCGATCAGCGAGCACAGCAGAAACCATTGAGCAGCACGGTCGGCGATTTGCGCCAGGCGCGGTTTCTCGGCCTGGGCACGTTCCAGCAGGCGCACGATGGCAGACAGGCGGGTGTCATGCCCCAAGGCGCGCACCTCGACGGTCAGCGCGCCTTCGACGTTGAGCGTGCCGGCGGTAACCGCGTCGCCGACGTTGCGCGGCTGCGGCAGGTATTCGCCGGTGAGCAGGGACTCGTCAATGCTCGACTGGCCATCAAGAATCAGCCCGTCGGCCGGCAGCACGGCGCCGGGATGCACCAGTACGCGATCACCTACGGCCAGTTCGCTGAGCAGGATGCGCTCGCTCTGACCATCACTTTTGAGGCGTAAGCATGACGCCGGCAGCAGGTTGACCAACTGCGCGGTGGCGGCGGCCGTACGCTCACGTGCCCGGCGCTCCAGGTAGCGCCCGGCGAGCAGGAACAGCGCGAACATGCCCACCGCGTCGAAGTACAACTCGCCAGTACCAGTTATGGCGGTCCAGATGCCCGCCAGGTACGCGCCGCCAATCGCCAGGGACACCGACACATCCATGGTCAGGTGGCGCGTGCGCAGGTCGCGCAGGGCGCCTTTGAAGAACGGCGCACAGCTGTAGAACACGATGGGCGTAGTCAGAAACATCGCCACCCACCGCAGGATCACGTGCAACTCCGGGCTCAGGTCAATATTGAATTCCGGCCAGGTCGCCATGGTCGCCATCATTGCCTGGAACCACAGCAACCCCGCCACGCCCAGCTGGCGCAAGGCCCGGCGGTTTTCGCTGGCCAATTGCTCGGCGGCGCGATCGGCCTGGTAAGGGTGGGCGGCGTAGCCGATATGGCGCAGTTCGCTGAGCACCTGGCTCAGCGGCAATTGCCCATCGGCCCAGCGCACGTGCAGGCGATGGTTGGACAGGTTCAGCCGCGCCTCGGCCACGGCGGGCAGGCTGCGCAAGTGTTTTTCGATCAGCCAGCCACAGGCCGCGCAGCTGATGCCTTCCATCAACAGGGTGGTTTCGGCCAGATCGCCTTCGTGGCGCACAAAGGGTTTTTGCACGTCGGCGCGGTCGTACAGCGCCAGTTCGTCGACCAGTTGCACCGGCAGCGCCTCGGGGTTGGCCGAGGCTTCGCTGCGGTGCTGGTAATAGCTTTGCAACCCGCCGGCCACAATCGCCTCGGCCACTGCCTGACAGCCCGGGCAGCAGAGTTCGCGGCGCTCGCCGAGGATTTCGGCGGTGAACCGGCTGCCGGGCGGGAC
>NZ_WKDV01000050.1:0-47550 GCF_021605825.1 Pseudomonas sp. PA-6-3C | reverse complement strand
TGGGGGGGGCGCTCGCCCGGGCGGGCGCGCGCGGCGCCCATAAGGTTGGGGGGCTGCTGCGCAGCCCAGCGGGAGCAAGCTCCCTCGCCACTAGGGGCCAGTCTTAAACGTGGGGGATCAGCAATTCGCGCGTCCCATCGCTGCGCTCAATCACCTCGCCGGGCAATTTCAAGCGCTGGTCATCCAGGTAGCGGTAGTCCTTGCGAGCCGCCACCAATTGGTCGAAATCCAGCTCGACGGTGAATTGCCCTTCCTCACGCCCCGCTTCAAACAGCAAGGTGCCGATCGGGTCCACCAGGGCGCTGCCACCGGCGAACAACAGGTCGTCGTCGCCCTCTTCGACCCGGTTGACCATCAGCGCAAACGCCTGGTTTTCCTGGGCGCGGGCCATGATCGCGGTGCGGTGCGTGGGGCCGTAAGGGTCCATGTTGCCGTTGGTGACGATCAGCAGCTCGGCACCCAGTTGCGCCAGGGCGCGGGCGGTTTCCGGGAACTCGATGTCGTAGCAAATCAGCAGGCCGACGCGCACGCCGTTCCACAGGCATGTGGCGTAACGATCACCAGCGGTGAACACGCCGCGATCCGAAGCCCACAGATGCGTCTTGCGATAACGCAGGGCGATGCCCTCGGGGGTGATCAGCAAGGTGGTGTTATAGAACTGGCCACCGTCGTGTTCGGCCATGCCGATGACCACGGCGATATTGCGCGCACGGGCCGCCTGGATAACCGCTTGTACGGTGGGGCCGTCTACCGGCTCGGCAATAGTGGCGACGGTCTCGGCCGACGGGAAGCCCATCAGGTGGGTTTCCGGGAAGACGATCAGTTGCGTGTCGGCGGCGCACGCAGCAATGGCCGCCAAGGCGCGCTCAAGGTTGTAAGCTGTACCGTTATCGCGGCCTGCCAATTGGGCAAATTCGACCTTCATGGGTATTCCTTGTTCTTTATCCGTGTCGCAGTATGCGCAGCCAACACCGGCCAGGGAATTACGCGGCCGAGGTAACCCGATAGGGGTAGATTGATGAGCATGACGCTGCAAGACATCGCCTGGCACCGTTCGGTGGGGCAAATGATAGACGCCCTGGACCAGCCCAATTTCTGGACCCAGCTTGTGCGGCTGTTGGACCAATACGTGCCGTCCGACAGTTGGGTGGCCTTGCTGTTCAGCAGTCAGCACCGCCCGCTGGTGTTCGCCGAATCCCCGGGCGCCGATGGCACGCCGGACCCTCTGTTCCAGGACTACCTCAACGGCCTGTACCTGCTCGACCCGTTCTACATCGCCAGCCGCGAACACGCGCGCACCGGCCTGTTGCGCCTGGCGGACGTGGCGCCGGAGCATTTCGAGCTGACCGAGTACTACCAGCGCTACTTTCGCCTGAACGTGGTGGCCGATGAAATCCAGTTCAATTGCCACCTGCCGGACGGGCGCACCCTGTGCCTGTCGCTGGGTTCGAAACAGCGTTTTGACCCACAGCAAATTGCCCTGCTGTCACTGATCCAGCCGTGGGTGTTGAGCCTGCTGCGCCAGCGCCTGCCCCATGAACTGAACCAGGTGAGCGCGCCGCAACCGCCGATTCAAAATGATGGCTGGGGCGCACAACTCACCGCCCGTGAGCTGGATGTAGGCCGTTTGATGCTCAGCGGTTGCTCCAGCAAGGAGATCGCCCGCAAGCTGGAAATCTCTGTTGAAACCGTAAAAGTCCATAAGAAACACATGTACAGCAAGCTAGGGATCAAATCCCAGTCGGAGCTGTTCTCGATCTTTCTTCAGGCGCAAAACGCCTGACCGTTTGTCTGAAACCGTTGATGAACTGTTATTTCTGACAGTAGCTGGGTTTGCCTGCGCGCTGAACACTTATGTGCATATTTCGGCCAGCGTTGATACCCATGTCTACTCGCTTCTTGATGCTATTACTGAGCTTTTTGGCCTTGGCAGCAACCGCCCAGGATGATGTTGTCGAACGCCTACTGGCGCATATGACGCCGGAGGAAAAAGTCGCCCAACTCAGCCTGCTCGGCATCAAGGAAACACCGACCGGCACTGTCGTTGATCAAAACGGCTTGGAAGAACGGTCAACGATAACCGTCGGTTCTGTCATCGGAGCCTACGGTGCCGACCTGACTCGCCAGCTGCAAAAACAGGCGGTACAAGGTTCGCGCTTACATATACCGCTGTTGTTTACCCTCGATGTCATTCATGGCTTTCGCACCGTGTTCCCGGTGCCCCTGGCGGAGGCTGCGGCCTGGGACGCTCAACTGACGCAACGAAGTGCCCGCGCGTTAGCTGTTGAAGCCACCGCCAGCGGTGTGCACTGGACCTACGCTCCCGTAGTCGACATAGCGCGTGACCCACGTTGGGGACGCGTGGTGGAGGGTGCTGGTGAAGACCCGTTTCTCGGCTCGATCCTGGCGGCTGCGCGGGTGCGCGGTTTTCACGGCTCAGGCCGGCCTGACAACTCGTACATGATGGCTACCGCTAAACACTTTGTTGCCTATGGGGCTGGCGAGGGCGGGCGGGATTACAACGTCGCCGATCTGTCGGAACGAACCTTGATGGAGGTCTACCTGCCCCCTTTCCAGGCGGCCGTAGCCGCGGGCGTTGACGCAATCATGCCCGCCTTCAACGAGGTCGCCGCCACGCCCATGAACAGCAACAAGGCCCTACTGACAGGGCTGTTGAGTCAGAAGTTGGGCTTCACCGGTATTATCGTCAGCGATTACTCCGCCGTAGAGGAACTGATTCAGCACGGCATCGCCCGCACCCCATCGGATGCGGCATGGTTAAGCTTTAACGCTGGCATCAATATTGAAATGGCCAGCCAGACTTACCGGCAACACCTGCCGACGCTCCTACGCAACGGCCAGGTTTCAATGGCAGACGTGGATGAAGCCGTGCGCCGCGTACTCAAGGCCAAGCAGCGCCTGGGACTGTTTGAAGACCCTTACCGCTACAGTGACCCGATCCGCGAAGCCAATAGCGCGAATATACCGCAGCATCGTGCTTTGGCCCGTGAGGCGGGGCAAAAGTCTATCGTATTGTTGAAAAACAGCGGTCAATTACTGCCTCTGTCAAAGAAACTGCGCCGGTTGCTGGTGGTCGGCAGCCTGGCCAAAGATGCCGCCGCCACGCTCGGCCCGGCGTCCTGGCCAGGCACCCCCATCGGCGCGGTAACAGTCCTGCAAGGCATACAGAACGCCGTCTCCACCGACACCGACGTAACCTACCTGCCCGGCGCCTCCCCCAGCAGCGCCGACACCCAAGGTATCGCAGCCGCCGAAAAAGCCGCCCGCGACGTCGACGTAGTGGTCGCCGTACTGGGCGAAAATGCCGAGTACAGCGGCGAAGGTCAGAGCCGCGCCGAACTTGGCTTGCCCGGCGGCCAGGATGCGTTATTGCGCGCGCTTCTGGACACCGGAAAACCTGTGGTAGTCATCCTGATGAACGGCCGCCCATTGGTGTTCGCGCAGCCCCTTCAACAGGCGCCTGCATTGCTTGAAACCTGGTTTCTCGGCAGCGAAATGGGGCATGCAGTGGCGGATGTGTTGTTTGGCGATTTCAACCCCAGCGGCAAATTGCCGATCACCTTCCCACGCAGCATCGGGCAGGTCCCCCTTTACTACGCACACAAAAATACTGGCCGCCCCAACAGCAATATCGACGGTTCGCCGTCCGGCTATCGCTCCAACTACATGGACATCAATGACACGCCAGCCTATCCATTTGGCTTCGGCTTGAGCTACACGACGTTCAGCTACTCAACGCCCAAACTGAGTAGCACCCGGCTTGCGTCCACCCAAACCCTGACCGTCGAGGTCACCGTCACCAACACCGGCAAGCGTGCCGGCGATGAAATCGTCCAGTTGTACCTGCGCGATGACGTCGCCAGTGTGACCCGCCCGGTCCGACAGCTGCGCGGGTTTCGCAAAGTGCACCTGGCCCCCGGCGAGGCGCAGAGCGTGACTTTCACCCTCGATCAAGAGGACTTCGCCTTGCTGGATATGAACCTCTCGCCAGTGGTCGAAGCGGGCACCTTTACCGTCTTCGTCGGGGCCGACTCGACCGCCACCCAACAGGCGCAATTCGAGGTCACCGATAGCCGCCAGTTGTCTATTCCGGGCCAGTCTGTCCCACAGGTGCAGCCAAACTGATTATTCCCACAGGTTGTCTATGGTTTCCGTACAGGCGCAGAATGCCCGATCGACCTGTAGAGTTGAACCTGAGGAAAAACCGTATGAGCCTGTCGTTGCTAAGCCGTTACGCCTTCTTTGCCGTGTGCGTTATTTTCACCCTCGCCAGCCTTCCGTTTATCGAACATGAGTGGCTGTGGCCTATCACCGTGGTCACCGGCATCCTCAGCCTGATCGGCGTTTTCGACCTGCTGCAAAGCCCCCACGCGGTGCGCCGCAACTACCCGATCCTGGGTAATATCCGTTACCTGGTGGAAGCCATTCGCCCGGAGATCCGCCAGTACCTGCTCGAATCCGACAGCGACGCCCTGCCCTTCTCCCGGGCTCAGCGCTCGCTGGTTTACTCGCGCGCCAAAAACGAAACCGCCGACAAGCCGTTCGGTACCCTGATCGACGTGTACCAGTCGGGCTTCGAGTTTATCGGCCACTCCATGCGTCCGGCGCCGCTCAGCGACCCCAGCGCCTTTCGCGTGATGGTCGGCGGCCCGCAGTGCACGCAACCTTACTCGGCCTCGGTCTTCAACATCTCGGCGATGAGCTTCGGCTCGTTGAGCGCCAATGCGATTCGCGCGTTGAACCAAGGCGCCAAGCTCGGCAACTTTGCCCATGACACCGGCGAAGGCAGCATCAGCCCCTACCACCGCGAAAACGGCGGCGACCTGACCTGGGAACTGGGCAGCGGTTACTTTGGCTGCCGCACCAGCGACGGCCGTTTCGACCCGGAGCGCTTTGCCGTACAGGCACAGAACCCGCAAGTGCGCATGATCGAAATCAAAATGAGCCAGGGTGCCAAACCCGGCCATGGCGGGATTCTGCCCAAGCACAAAGTCACCCAGGAAATTGCTGAGACGCGCGGCATCATGATGGGCGAAGACTGCATCTCGCCATCGCGCCACAGCGCGTTTTCCACCCCGATCGAGATGATGCAGTTCATCGCGCAACTGCGTGAACTGTCCGGCGGCAAACCGGTGGGGTTCAAGTTCTGCCTCGGCCACCCGTGGGAGTTCATGGGCATCGCCAAGGCCATGCTCGAGACCGGCATCCTCCCGGACTTTATCGTGGTCGACGGCAAGGAAGGCGGCACCGGCGCCGCGCCGGTGGAGTTCACCGACCATATCGGCGTGCCGCTGCGTGAAGGCCTGCTGTTTGTGCACAACACCCTGGTGGGCCTGAACCTGCGCGACAAGATCAAGCTGGGCGCCAGCGGCAAAATCGTCAGCGCCTTCGATATCGCCAGCGTGCTGGCCATCGGCGCCGACTGGGCCAACTCGGCGCGCGGCTTTATGTTCGCCATCGGTTGCATCCAGTCGCAAAGCTGCCACACCAACAAATGCCCGACGGGCGTCGCCACCCAAGACCCGCTGCGCCAGCGTGCGCTGGTGGTGCCCGACAAAGCCCAGCGCGTGTTCAACTTCCACCGCAACACGCTGCACGCCTTGGCGGAAATGCTCGCTGCGGCCGGCCTGGATCATCCGTCGCAACTGTCGGCCAAGCATTTGGTGCGGCGCATGTCGGCAACCGAAATCAAACTGTTCTCGCAGCTGCATGTGTTCCTCAAGCCCGGCGAGTTGCTCACCGGCGAGGTGAACGGCGAGTTCTATTCGCGCATGTGGCAAATGGCACGGGCGGACAGTTTTGAGCCGCAGGAAGTGGCTGCCGCATAAATATCCGAACACTCTTGACCGCTGAACCGGACCACCGACGGCATCGTTGAAACAAGGAGCTTCACATGCCGTTACTCGACTTCAGCGCCATTGCGGCGCAACTGCCCGACAGCTGGCAATCCGCACGCCTGGGCCAGGTCGGCCCAGCGCGGATCAAGGTGTTGCGTATGGATGAGCAGGCTTATAAAGAGGAAACCCATGATTACAACGAGGGGTTATTGGTAGTCAGCGGCCAGTTGTACCTGAGCATTGGCACCGAGCAAATACGCGTTGCTGCCGGCCAGATGTACCTCGTAGAAGCCGGCACTCCCCATGCTGTGAGCCCCGGCAGCCGGGGCACGTTGGTCATCATCGATGTATAGAGACATTCAGTAATACCCAGCCTTTGCAATTGCTTACAAATACCGCCAACCTGCGCGCGCCCGACGTGCGGCGTGTGACAACACGCGCATTCGCCTGTCATGACTTAAACCCCTGTTCAAGAGCCCGCTGCCATGCTGAACGGACGCGACCCGCGCATCGATTTTTTTCGGGGCTTGGCGTTGATCTTCATTTTCTGGGATCACGTCCCCCACAACCCACTCGGCCAGATCACCCTGCGTAATATCGGTTTCAGCGATGCCGCTGAAGTGTTTGTATTTCTTGCCGGTTATGCCTCAGTGCTGGCCTATGGCAAGGTCTTGCAACGCGAAGGCTACTGGATGGCCTGCCTGAAGATCCTGCGGCGCACCTGGGTGCTTTACGTGGTGCATATTTTCTTGCTGGCGATGCTGATGGGCATCGTGTTCTTCGCCAACAGCCATGTGGAAACCCGCGATCTGGTGCAGGAGATGGGCCTGACGCACTTTGTCACCCAACCACAGCAAGCGTTGGTGGATGAATTGCTGCTGCGCTTCAAGCCCAACCTGATGGACCCGTTGCCCTTGTATATCGTGCTGCTGGCCGGCCTGCCGCTGGTGTTGCCGTGGCTCTTGCGCAAAACGTGGTGGGTGGTGGCGGGGTCGATGGCGGTGTACCTGCTGGCGCCACACCTGGGTTGGAACCTGGCAGCGATTGCCGACGGGGTGTGGTATTTCAACCCGGTTACCTGGCAGTTCCTGTTCGTGCTGGGCGGCGCGGCGGCGATTCATGGGCAACAACCCCGCGCGCAGGAGCATCGGCCACTGCTGCGGCAGCCGTTATTCATGATGGCCGCGACCTACGCATTGATGGCCGGCGTGATCACAATCGGCTGGCGCTGGCCCGAGGTGCATGACGCACTGATGCCGCACGCGCTCAGCGAACTGTTGTACCCGATCAGCAAGACCGACCTGTCGCCGGTGCGTCTGCTGCATTTTTTGGCCTTGGCCTATGTCACCGCCAAACTGTTGCCGGGGCGTGCCTGGACGCAAAACTGGCTGGCACAGCAGACCTGCCGGATGGGCCGCTTTTCGCTGGAAGTGTTCTGCCTTGGCGTGTTGTTGGCGCCGTTGGCGGACATGGTCAACGCCATGGCCGGCGATGCCTTTGCCATGCAAATTTTTACCGCGCTTGTGGGCGCTGGCTTGATGGCGATGTTGGGCGCCTGGCTGGAGTTCAACAAACGGCTGGACCAATCGACACGCATGGCCGCCGCCTAAAAACAAAAAGCCCCGATCAAGGGGCTTTTTGTTGTGCGCCAGGCCGTCAGGCGACGGAGCGTGCCGCCGCATTGGTCGGCTGCAACTTGAACACGTAATACAGCACGGTCAGCAGCACCAGGAACGCAGGCCCCACATACAGCGCCACCCGCGTATCCGGGAAGTACGCCATCAGGCCCACCACCAGCACCAGGAACGCCAGCGCCAGGTAGGAACTGACCGGGTACAGCCACATGCGGTACTTGAGGCCCGCCGCTTCGGCCGGGCTCAGGCCTTTGCGGAACTTGAGCTGGGCCAGCAGGATCATCAGCCAGGTCCAGATTGCGCCGAAGGTGGCGATGGAGGTCACCCATACGAACACCTGGTCAGGTACCAGGTAGTTGAGCAACACGCCCAGCAGCAAGGCAAAGATCGACAGCAGCAGCGCCTTGCGCGGTACGCCATTGCTGGAGGTGGTGCCGAAAGTCGCCGGCGCCTGGCCGTTCTGCGCCAGGCTGTAGAGCATGCGCCCGGTGCTGAAGATGCCGCCGTTGCAGGACGACAGCGCGGCGGTGATCACCACGAAATTGATGATGCCTGCGGCGGTCTTGATGCCCAAACGTTCAAAGGTCATCACGAACGGGCTGCCCTGGGTGCCGATTTCGTTCCACGGGTAGATCGACAGGATCACAAACAACGCGCCGACGTAGAACAAAAGAATGCGCCAGAACACCGAGCCGATGGCGCTAGGAATAGTCTTCTGTGGGTTGCGTGCTTCACCGGCGGTGAGGCCGATCATCTCGACGCCCAGGTAGGCGAACATCACCATCTGCAAGGACATCAACACGCCCTGCACGCCATTGGGCATGAAGCCGCCGTGAGCCCACAGGTTGGAAATACCCAAGGCCACACCGTCGTTACCGAAGCCGAATGCAATGATGCCGACGCCGCCGATCACCATGGCAATAATCGTGACGATCTTGATCAGCGCAAACCAGAACTCGAACTCACCAAAGGCTTTGACGGCGATCAGGTTGATCGTGCCCATGCTGATCAGCGCCGCCAGGGCCCAGATCCAGCGCGGCGTGTCGGGGAACCAGACACCCATGTACACCGCCACGGCGGTGATTTCCGCGACACAGGTCACCAGCCACAGGAACCAATAGTTCCAACCTGTGAGAAAGCCCGCCAACGGGCCGAGGTAATCCTGGGCATAACGGCTGAACGAGCCGGCTACCGGGTTGTGCACGGCCATCTCACCAAGGGCGCGCATGATCACCAGAATGGCCAGGCCGCCAATGATGTAGGAGAGCATGATTGCCGGGCCGGCCATCTCGATGGCCTTGGCCGAACCGAGGAACAGGCCCACACCGATGCAGGCGCCGAGCGCCATCAAACGGATGTGTCGTTCACCCAGTTCACGTTTGAGCGGGCCGCCTTGAGCGGTCTCGCCAGGGGGCAGTGGTTTGCCGACAGGCATAGGGAAACAACCTCATTTTGTTATTGGATTGTCCGTCGAGTTTCCGGGGCCAGGCCGGTAAGCCTGTGCCCTTGTTGAAACCGGGGCCGCCTCATGGACGGGCCCTTCTTGCCGGGCAAGATCAGCGGGACGTGCAGTATAAAAAGCCGGGACCAGGGTCTTTCACTATAAAAACCATGCAATTCAGTGAAAGACCCGGCTAAAAAGCCACTTTACAGGAGCATATTACCTGCACTGAGCGACAAAACGTCGCAACCCACCCTGCATTCACACGCCATCCAAGAAGATTCCGACTACCCAACCACAATTCCCTCACACCTGTCGCCCAGCGACTAAGCTTCAGGCAAGTCCGATCAATCTGCGTGCAGGATCAATCGACTATGGGCGCACTGTGGCAAACCGAATCGACCAAGGCTGCGAAATTACAAGGCAGTTCGGACCCAGCGCCTTTACCCAAAAATAAACCCAGACCCCGTTACATACGTCGCCTGTTCTGGCTGATTGTGTTGATGGTGGTGATTGCGCTGGGGTTCGCCGCCGCCAAAGAGATACGCACATCCGCACTGCAAGCGCGGCAACTGAGCCGGCTGGCCCACGACCTCACCTACCGGCTGGAACCCGGCCCCAGCCAGGCAATGGTTTACCCCGGCGCCGGCCCGTTCGATCGCCGCTTGGGCTACAGCGACCTCGGCACCTTTTTGCCGCGCCTGCTCAAGCGCGGTTATGTGATCGAGTCCCAGGTGCAGTTTTCGCCAGCGCTAATGAGCTACGCCGGCCACGGTCTCTTCGTGCCTTACCCGGAGAAAATCCAGGCCGGCCTTTCGATCACCGACTGTCGCGCCTTGCCCCTGTACCAGTTCGAGTACCCGCAGCAGCTGTACTCAAGTTTTGCCGCCATCCCGCCGCTGGTGGTCAACAGCCTGTTGTTCATCGAGAACCGTGACCTGCTCGACCCCGCCCAGCCCCAGGCCAACCCGGCGGTGGACTGGCCGCGCTTTGCCATGGCGGCCTGGTCGCAAGTCGCAAAGGTATTGCACCTGCCCGGTCAGAGTGCCGGCGGCAGTACCCTGGCCACCCAGCTGGAAAAATACCGGCATTCGCCCGACGGCCTGACCTTGTCCGGCAGTGAAAAACTGCGCCAGATGCTGTCCGCCGGTGTGCGCGCCTACCAGCCTGGGCCTGACACCCAGGTGGCACGCCAGAATATCGTGCGCGACTACCTCAACAGCGTGCCGCTGTCCGCCGTGCCGGGGCATGGCGAAGTGCATGGCATGGCCGAGGGTTTGCGCGTGTGGTACGGCGCTGACTTCAAGCAGGTGAACCTGGCCCTTAGCGGCACTGAAAATGATGCGGTCCATGTGGCCCAACGTGGCCTGGCTTTGCGCCAGGTGCTGTCGCTGATGATCGCCCAACGCCGGCCGTCTCACTACCTGGCCAACGGCCGCGATGAACTGGCGCAACTCACCGACAGCCACCTGCGCCTGCTGGCGCAGAACGCCGTGATCGACCCGCCGTTGCTCAAGGCCGCCCTGGCATCCCACGTCACTTACCGCGACTGGCAGCAACAGCCGACCGTGCAGCCCATCGACACCAACAAGGGCATCAGCGTTGCCCGCAGCCGTCTCGCCGCCCTGCTCAACCGGCCGCTGTACGACCTCGACCGCCTGGACCTGTCGGCCACCAGCACCCTGCAAGCCGAGCTGCAAAGCCAGGCCACCGACTACCTCAAGCAACTGGCCGACCCCGCCTTCGCCGGCAAAATGGGCCTGCTCGGCGAACGCCTGCTCACGCCCGCCAGCACGCCCCAGGTGCGCTACAGCTTCACCCTGTTCGAACTGACCCCGGATGGCTCGCGGGTGCGCGTGCAAACCGACAACACTGATCAGCCTTTCGACATCAATGAGGGCAGCAAGCTGGAGCTGGGCTCCACGGCCAAGCTGCGAGTGCTCACCACTTACCTGCAGATCATCAGCGAGCTGCATGATCGCTACGCGGCGCAAACACCCGCCGCGTTGAAAAAAACCGAGATTGCCGAGCAGGACCGCATCAGCCGGTGGGCGGTCGATTACCTGATCCAGAATCCCGATAAGTCCCTGGCCAACATGCTCGATGCCGCCCTCGACCGGACTTACTCGGCCAACCCCAACGAAGGCTTTTTCACCGGCGGCGGCATGCACCACTTCCACAACTTCCGCAACCAGGACAATGGCCGCAGCCCGTCGCTGCGAGACGCCTTGCGCGAGTCGATCAACCTGCCATTTATCCGGCTGATGCGCGACCTGGAACGCTACGTTACTTACGCAGGCCCCAACAACAGTGCGCAATTGCTCAAGGATGATAACGACCCACGGCGCCAGGAGTACCTGGCCCAATTCGCTGATCGCGAAGGCACCACCTTCCTGCTCAAGTTCTGGAAGAAGTACCAGAAAAAAGACACCCAGGCGCGCCTTGAGACCTTTCTTGACGGGCTGCACCCCACCGCGATCCGCATGGCGGCTGTGCATCGCTACCTGTTCCCCGAGGCCGACCAAGACACCTTTAATCGCTTCGTGCGTTCACATCTGGTGAATGCCAAAACCAGCGACAAACTCACCGACGAACGCCTGCAACGCCTTTACACCGACTACGGCCCGGGCCGCTATGATTTGCCCGACCAGGGCTACATCGCCAAGGTCCACCCACTGGACCTGTGGTTGCTCGGTTACCTGCTCAACCACCCCGACGCGACCTTCAGCGAAGTGGTCAAGGCCAGCCAATTTGAACGCCAGGAGGTCTACAGCTGGCTGTTCAAGAGCCGTCACCAAAGCGCGCGCGACAGTCGTATTCGCACCATACTGGAGGTCGAGGCGTTCCTGGATATTCACCAGCGCTGGCAGGCGGTGGGTTACCCGTTCGACCATTTGGTGCCGTCGCTGGCCACCGCGATTGGCAGCTCGGGCGATCGCCCCGCCGCGCTCGCCGAACTGATGGGCATCATCCTCAACGACGGCGTGCGCGGCAAAGTGCTGCGCATCGACAGTCTCCACTTTGCCGCCGATACGCCGTACGAAACCCGCGTGGTCAACACGCCCGATGCGGGTAAACGAGTGATGCCGTCCGAGGTCGCTACCGCGCTGCGCGGCGCGTTATCGCAAGTGGTGGACGCGGGCACGGCCAAGCGTGTTTCCGGCAGTTTCGTGCAGGCCGACGGTACGCCGATGGCCATGGGCGGCAAGACCGGCACCGGCGACAACCGCATAGAAGCGATGGGCGCCGGCGGCCGAGTGATCAGCTCCAAAGCGATCAACCGCACCGCCACGTTCGTGTTCTACATCAGCGAGCGCTACTTCGGCACCCTAACCGCCTTTGTGCCAGGCAGTTCGGCGCAAAACTTCAAGTTCACTTCGGCACTGCCGGTGCAGGTGCTCAAAGGCATGGCGCCGATTTTGACCCCGTACTTGCAAGGCAGCGGCACCCTGCTGTGCCACGGGGCATGACCGAAGCGCCTGGGGTGAAATGGGGTTTGTGCGGGAGCTGGCTTGCCTGCGATGGCGGTGATGAATTCACTATTGCTATCGCAGGCAAGCCAGCTCCCACATTTAATTTTTAGCGCTGGCAACACTGATCCCCTGTGGGAGCTGTCGAGCTTTAGCGAGGCTGCGAAAGCGGTGGGCCAGGCAACTTATAACTTGCCTGTGCCGCCAATTTCGCGAACAGCAAAGTGCATGTCTCAAGGCGCCGGAAAATCAAACAGCAGGTGTACCGTGCCGTAATACTCGCCGCCCTTGTAGCCGTCTTCCGGTTCAACGGCGGTGATTTCCAGTTCAGCGCGACGGCCCGAGCGGGCTTCATCGGCGCTGATCACCAGGGTAGAATCGAGAGTCAGCGGCACCCGGTTGAACAACACCTGCAAATCGATACGGTTGCGGCCACTCAACAGATAAGGCGTGTCACCAAGGCGCGCCGCCACGCCGCCGTTGATGTTTTTCACATCAAAGTTCTTGCGCAGACGGCCCAGCCGGGCTGTCGCAAGGTCCCAGGGCAGCACTTGGTCCTGGCCCATCCAATCGGACTCGGAAGGCAGCACATAGGCCTCATGGATCGGGATGGTCACCGATACATCAAAACTGTGGCGCTCCTGAAATGCCTGCGCCTGGTCACCCGCCAACACAGGCGCCATCAGCACAGCCAGTACCGTCAGTTGCTTGAACATTGTCATCACCCGTTACTGTTGACCGTCATCGTTTTTTTGTTGCGACCTTCGATCAGCTGGAAGTTGAACTGACGCTCCGACTTTTTCTCCAGCACCAACTGGCGGCCAGGCAGAATGTGGTGCTTGGTGGTGGCCTCACATTCGGTCTTTTTCGTCACCGAACAATCGCGGAACTCATCGAGCACCACCACGCTGTTGCCGGCATTACGCATGGTGTATTGGCTGGCGGTTTCGCTGATCCGGGTATCAAAACGGGTGTCTTGCGGGCGCACGAAGAACACCGTGCCGTACCCGGCCATGACGTTGACTCCGGCGGCCAGGGCGTCCTTGTATTCGGCGCGTTCGGCATCGGTGACAGCAAAGTCATCTTCCTTTTCCGGTACCACCGGAATGAAACGCACACGGAAATAGCGCTCCTTGTCTCGCTGGCCCATGTACAGCAACCGAGTGCCCTGACGCCCGCCGGCCGGTACGATCAGACGAGCCGGGCTGGCCATCAGGCCGTCGCGGTTGGTGGTGCTGCCTTTGGCGTCGGTCATCGACGCGACGGGCACTTCCCTGGACGTGCCGTCGGCGTTGTAGACGATCTCCAGCACATTGACTTTGATAAACGCGGTACTGGTGCCGCCGTTGTAGACACGCTTGAGGTAAGAACTGCGGTCGCCTTCCAGGTAGTCGTAGACCACGCCGACGTTGATCGCAGGTCCCGCATGAACCGCCAAAGACACCAGCCACAGCCCCACTGATAACACTGCATGTTTCATGTTTGATTACGCCTTATTGATTGAACCCAGCCCAGCGGCCGGCGTGCGGCAAATATCCGCTCAGACTTCCGAATCCCAGATCACCGTGACCACACCCAAATAGGTGCTGCCCGGCTGTTCGAGCATGTCCTTGACCTGGTCTTTTTCGACTTCGAAGTGCAGCGTTCCAGCACGGTTGTTCACGTAAAACGCAGGCTGGAACAACTCGGTGCCCACGCCATCCAGGCGCAAGGGCTGCTTGTTGACCGCCTGCCCGGCCTGGTTCTGCAAGCCAAAGGGCAGGCTGACAGCAACCTGCAACGGCACCTGATCCCCCGCGCCGTTACGCAAGCCACAGGTGTTGCCCACCGCAAGGCTGCATTCGAGCTGCATCTTGAAACGCCCACTGGCGGAAATGACAAAGGTCTGGTCACGGAACAACCGCGCCGGTTGGCGCCCACGGTTAAGCCAGGCTTGCCAGCCGCCTTCGGGTAGCAACTCGATGCGGTTGCCGCCCGGTGGGAGATCGACCTTGAGCTCATGCTCTACAGCCAATTGAAAATTGAACGTCAGGGCGCTTTCGGTGGACGCCATCACGTCACCGAAATCAAAATCCCCGCCCGGCCCGATGCTGTAAGTCAGGGAGCCGCGGTATTCGCCGCTGGCCATGCCTAGCGGGTTGGGGGTTTTAAGTTCGTAGCCGTACTCCAAGTGGCTGTAGGTCAAACGCGCAAAAGTGGTGCCCGGGTTTACCGTACAAGCCCCCACGCCCTCCGGGACGATCCAGAAAAACAGTGCGTAACTGGCGGATGCCGCCAAATAGTTAACCCCCTGGCAAGGAGGCGCACCGTTACTCCAATAGTAGGTCCAACCGGTTCCTCCGTTAGCCCACCCGCTGACGCCAGGCGGACGCGGCACATCCCAACGCGTACCAATACCCGCAATGCGCATTTGTACGGTTTCAACCTCACCCGTCCCGACATGGACCACCTGTACATCACGCCAAGATGAAGGCACTTTGAAATAGGCGCCTTTTCGAGGGTCTTCATGGTTGGCTTCGATCGGCTCTACCGACTCGGCCCTGAATGCCGCATCACGGATACTGAAGGTATTCAACGCCTCGCACCTGGCCGGTACGTGCCACGCGCAGACGCCACTGTGGGGCGTGGTGTTTTCGAATTTATTCACCATCGGGTTCGACGGGTCAGGACGAAACACCGCCGTGATGTTCTGCACCAGCGCGTGCGCAGGCAGGCTCATGCTGACCAGCGCCAGCGCGAACGCACACTGCTTCAAGCCGGTTCTCGTTACGTTTTTCACGTTCATAAAAATCCAGTCCATGCCATCAACCAGCGGTTTCGGCGTTGTGGGTTGCTTCTGCCAGGGTGTCCTTGGTGCAGCGCAAATCGCCGATCATCAACACATCGCTCTCACTCGGCGCATTGGCAGGGTCCAGGCGGAACTGACAGAGCAATTGGTTCTGGTAGCGCACTTGCAAGGTCGGTGAACTGGCGCTCATTTCCATCGAGAAAAACCCGTCGACTTCGCTGACCCCACGGCTGGCGTGGTTGATCACGTGATGGCCCTTGAGCGGTGCACCACGCTCATCCAACAACCGGCCGAGCACGGTGACGGTTTTCATCACGGTGATTTTCCGGTAGTCGACCCCGCCCTTGTTCAGGTGATAACTGGCGCGGGTCGGCTGGATATTCGCCGCGGGCGGGTGATTACCTTCAAAGTCGAAGCTCACGCTGCTGCTCTTGTAGGCTGAGACCGGCACGTAGTTGCGCCCCGGCCGCAAGATCGCGCCGCCACCGCCGAGGTCGTCGGCACGCAGGGCGATTTCGTCGAGGTCGGTTTCCACGTCGATGATCATGCCCGCACCGTTGCCCTGGTACTGGCTGCTCAGCAGCATCTGGCCGGCGCCGGCAACGAAGGTGCTGTTGAGGTTCAAGCCACCGCTCAGGTCGCCGTTGAACGAGCTGCGTTGCACAAACCCGTCACCGCTGACCGCATCCGTATTGAAGCTGGCCATGCCCGACAGGCCGACGCCGTAGGTGTCGGTGATCGCCGTGGCCGAGACGCTTTGCAGCAAGTGGTCGGTGAGGTCCTGGCGCAACGTCACCGAAGCGTTGTTGTCACGCCCACCGTCACGGGCAGTACGGGTGCCGATGCTGCCGGAAATCTGCCGGCCTTCGGTGCCCAGGTTGACGCTGACGCTCACGTCCACGCCGCGGTTGCGCGCGTCGTTGGTGCCGGCGCTGCCGGGCCGGTCGAACACCGAGAAGCGCCAGTTGGCGTCACTGCCGAACAGGTTGTCGTGGCGGCTCCAACCCAGGTCGATGCCGGCCCCCTCCACATTGCCTTCGCTGTGGGACAGGCGCATGTTCAGGGTGTTTTTCGCATCCAGCCGGTGGTTGACCGACAACGCCGTGTTGCTGGCTTCACCGACGAAGGTGTTGCGCCGCAGGCGTGTGCCATCGGGCAGAGTCTCGTAGGTGTCGCGGGTGTCGAGCCAACTGCGGTTATGGCTGAACACCAGGTTGGTCGCGCCCAGGGTATAGAGCCCTTGCAGGTCCATGCCGGTGCCGTGTTCCTGGGTCTGGTAGAGGTTGGCATACAGGCTGGTATTGTTGGCCACCGTCCAGTCCGCCGAGCCGCCGTATTGCAACTGCTCGCGCACCTGACGGGCCGACAGGCCGAGGATCACGCGCGGGTGTACCAGATAGTTGAGCGACGCACCGGCCGTCACCGCGCCGGAAGCTTGTTCTTCCCAGTTGCTGAACAACTTGGTCTCGCGCCCGGCGAAAAGGTTATAGCGCCAGCGGTCTTCGGCGTTGCGCCAGTTGCTGGGTTTGTAGACCAGCTCCTGGGTGGTGCTGGTGGTCAGGCCGTCTTCGATAAGGCGCACTTCCACTTCATAGATGCCGCCGGGCAAGGGCCGGGTGTCCAGGGTTTGCAGGCCGGCCGCAACGGCCTGCGTGTTAATCAACAGGCCATTACGGTAAATCTCCACCGCCGCCTGGCGGTTGGCGGTGACATAGATCGGGTACACGCTGGGCTTGGCGTTGTTGATGGCCAGGCTGTCGGAGCTGCCATACATCAGGCCCAGCGCCGTATCGGGGCTGGCGCCGAAGCTGCGCAGTTGGCGGGTCAGGCCATCGGAATTGGGGGTGAAGTGGCCCAGGCGGAAAAACTGCCCTTCGAGTTCTCGCTGGGTATACAGCTCATGGATCGCATGGCGCATGGGCTCGTCATCGCCGCTCTGGCGCGCCAGCTGCAGGTTGAACACCTGACTCCAGTTACCCAGACTGGAACTGGCTTGCAAACCATAGCGTCCGCCGAGGCTGTCCTCTTGGCTGCCATTAAGGTTGAGCTGGTTGTTGATGATCAAGCCGAGGCTGCCACCTTCGGGCTGCTCATGGAAACGCGGGATGTCGCCACTCAGTTCGACGTCTTGGGTGAGGATCGACAGCTGGGAGCTTTCCAGGTTGTAGAAGGCCGAGAGCATTTTCTGCGGGCAGGACTGGGTACAAGCACCCAATGACACGCCTTTCTCCAGCAGCGCTTGCCAGGTGTCGCGGGTGGCGGCCGGGACTTTGCTGTCGGCGGTGTCGGTAAATTCAAGCAAGGTGACACGGTCATCGCGGGACAAAACAATCAGCGCCTCACCCAACAGTTGCTGGTCAAGGTCCACACGTACCGCCAACGGCACCTCGAAAAAATGATCAGTAAAACCAGCGGGCAAGCCTTGCGCCTGAGTAATCAGACTGCCGGGGGTTGAAGCACCGGAAGAAGCAGGTGCAGCCAGGGCACTCGTACACATCAGCAGCGCTAGCGCAGCCGCGATAGGCGTCATCGGAAACATGAACGGAACACTCTGAATGCCAGAAGACTGGAGAGAAAATCAGGCCGGCGGACCGAGGAGGGAAGTCAGCCGACCTGCAAGCAGATGCCCGTGGTTAACGAGCACGCATTGGCCTTATGGGGTGACTGGCAGTACCGCGTCGAACACTACCGGGATCGTGGTTGTGTAGGAGCCACGCTGAGTGGCCGTAGGCTTGGCCGCGGCGATGTGCATTTCCGCCCCTATACCCGGGGTGGAGTCGGCTTCGTTGACCACTTCCTGAGGGCTGCCGCTCAAGATCACACCATTGAAGGTGGTGGTGACCGGGATGTTTTGCGCGGCATCACCGTTGAACAGTACGGCCGGGCCACCTTCGATGTAGGCAGCAACCGAACCGTTGGTGTTCTTGACGTCGTAGGTGGCCCTCAACGAAGCAAGCTCACCGCTGACCAGGTTGTAGGTCATGGTTTCGTCACGACCCCAGTTCGGATCACGCGGTTGTGCGTGGAACACGGTGGTCGGGATGTTTGCCTGGACATTGACGGTGTGGCGGGCTTCACCGGCAGCAGTAGCTGTTACCGAGGAAGACAGTGCCAGAACAGCCAGGGGAACAGCGACAGCAAACTTCTTGAACATGATCAATACCTGTAGTTATCAACATTGATTGATTCGTCGCCAAGCAACTTCTCAACAACGAATAACGCAGACGGTTAGTTGAACCGCACAACGCCAAGCAATGATCAATTCAAATCAACAACCGGTATGCAGGTCGCTTCCCACGGCCTAGTAGCCTTTAGAAACAGGGGGCGAACGAAAAGTATGGCACTTTGCCAAAACTTTAAAAATAGCCGTAAGAATCAGCCTACTTGAACATAAGTGTCATAACGGGAAGGGGCTGTAAGAGCAATACTACACGCACAAGCGCTGCTATAAAGAGCAACCTGTTAACGCGCCTGTTCGAGCACAAACTCTAATTAAAGTTATAACTCTAAATACTTTTATCGTCCATGCCCCTCGAACGTGAGCGGCTTGACGCTGCTCACGACCGTTGGTCGTCTCGGGCTACCGTCACCATAAGATATATCTTAAGTTATATCTAAATAGGACGGAGGACAGACCATGCGACACGAGCATCGCAGTGAATTTGAAAAACGCGGCGGCCGCGGCCCTCGGGTATTTGCCCCTGGCGACCTGAAACTGCTGCTACCGGCCTTGATCGCCGAGCAGCCCTGCCATGGCTATGACCTGATCCGCCAGATCGAAAGCCTGTTCGACGGCGCCTACAGCCCCAGCCCCGGAGTGATCTACCCCACGCTGACCTTTCTGGAAGAGAGCGAGTTGATCAGCGGCGACGCCGAGAATGGAAAAAAACGCTACACAATCACCGACGCCGGTCGTCTCTTCTTAAGCGAGCAAGCCGTTGCCCTGGAAGGCGTGCGCATGCGCATTGATGTCAGCAAGCGCTCGCTGCGTGGCCACGACCGCCCACCCGAGATTCACGAGGCGGTGCATAACCTGCGCCACGCCTTGCATTCGCACCACGGGCGCTGGAGCCCGGAAGAAATCGTTCGTGTCGCGGCGCTGCTCAACGGCACCGCTCAAGCCATTGCCGACGGGAAAAACCAATGAATACTCAAGCTATCCATCGCGTTACCCACGAGATCAAACGCCGCCGCCTGCAAGTGCTGCGGGTGGTCGACATCACCCCACGCATGCGCCGCGTCACCTTGGGCGGGCCGGAGCTGGCCGGTTTTATCAGCCTGGGCAGTGACGACCACATCAAACTGCTGTTCCCGCAAAACGCCGCCGAGCAGGCTGCGCTGGAAAGCCCGACCTTCAACATCAAGGGCGACGGCCCGCAACCGGCCATGCGCGACTACACGCCACGGCGCTTCGACCTGAGCATCGGCGAGCTGGATATCGACTTCGTGCTGCACGGCGATGGCCCAGCCTCTACCTGGGCCGAACAGGTGCAGGTTGGCCAGCACCTGTACATCGGCGGGCCGCGCGGCTCGATGATCGTGCCGGACATCTTCGACAGCTATTTGCTGATTGGTGATGAAACCGCGATCCCGGCCATCGCCCGTCGCCTGGAAGAATTGCCGGCCGGGCGCAAGGTGTTGACGGTGATTGAAATCGCCAATAGCGCCGAACAGCAGCCACTGAACAGCGCTGCCGATGTAGAGGTGATTTGGGTGGTGCGCGGCCACGACGACCTGCTGGAGACGGTGCGCAACCTGACCCTGCCGGGCGGTTCGCTGTACAGCTTTGTCGCGACGGAAACCAAACTGTCGCGCCAGCTGCGCCGCGTGTTGCTGGACACGCACCAGGTCAATGAGGAGTTCCTCAAGGCCGTGGGTTACTGGCGTGCCGAGGGCAGCGAAGAAGAATAAAGCCCTCAAGTCCACTGAAGATCCAATGTGGGAGCTGGCTTGCCTGCGATGGCGGTGCATCAGAAACAAATTGTCCAACTGACCCACCGCCATCGCAGGCAAGCCAGCTCCCACATTTTTACGCTGCCCGTTTAAGAACTTTGTCCAACCCCACCACCGCCAACGCAATCCCAACAAACCCCGCCAAAATCCCCCCGGCATTCACAAACACCTGTGGATAACCGAGGCTGTCCACATCGATGAACGGGTACTGATACTGCCCCAGCAAATGCCCGCGCAGCAGCACATAGCCGAAGTACACCAGCGGGTAAATCACCCACCCGCCAATGTGCTTGAAGCGCAACGTGCCCTTGGGCACACACCGCCACCAATAGATCACGAACAGCAGCGGCATCACGTCGTGCAACAACTCGTCGGCGATAAATTGAAAGCCGGTGGGGCTCCACAAATGTCGGAGCAACAGGTTGTAGGCCAGGCTCACGACCACGATGCTCGCGGCAATACCGCTACTGACAGCGGGCGCCAGGAAGAAACGTTTTGCCGCCGACTCGCGATTGACCAGCGCATAGCTCAACACCACGACCACCAGGGTGTTGGTCAGCACCGTGAAGAAACTGAAAAAGTTGATCAGCCCGCCCAACAGGCTCGCGCCGGCCTCCCAGCGCGAATAGAAAATCAAGTATTGCTGAATCGCCAGCCCTGTCCAGCCAGCCAGCGCCGCCGTGGCCACATACCGCTTCATGGCCTCAATCCAGCGGGCGTTTGGTACGCATCAGCTTGACGTACAAACCTTCGACTTTCTCCCGCGCCCACGGCGTTTTGCGCAGGAAGGTCAGGCTCGACTTGATGCTGGGGTCGCTCTTGAAACAGCGCACATCAATGCGTTCGGCCAGACCGCTCCATTCGTAGTGTTCCACCAGGGTGGTGAGGACGTGCTGCAGGGTCACGCCGTGAAGTGGGTCGTTGCTTGTCGCGGTCATGCCAGGCCTTTTGCAAAAAGAGGAAACACAGCCGCGCACCTTAGCCGACGGGGCGTAGAGGTGGAAGCACTGCATTGAATATAGCCCCTGGAAAAAAGTTCCCCTTTTCAGGCAAAAAAGTGATGTTATATTGTAACGATACTTATCAAAATCGATACCGTTTTAAGCCTTCTCTTTTCTGCGCCTTTTACCAAGGAATGTTTGATGTCCCTCTCTACTCTGTGGCGCTTGACCCCGCTTGCCGCCGCCCTGTTGATCGGCTCCGAAGCCCACGCCCTGGAACTGCAACCCCAAGTCATTACCGGCAACCCCTTGGGCAGCGAACAACTCGCCTCGCCCACCACGGTGCTGGAAGGCGATGACCTGACCCTGCAACAAAAAGGCAGCCTCGGCGAAACCCTGAATAAGCAGCCAGGCGTGTCGTCGTCGTACTTTGGCCCAGGTGCCAGCCGCCCGATCATTCGTGGCCAGGATGGCGACCGCATTCGCATCCTGCGCAACGGCGTGGGTGCACTGGATGCCTCGTCGCTGTCCTATGACCACGCCGTGCCCCTGGACCCGATCAACGTCGACCGCATCGAAATCGTACGTGGCCCGGCAGCCTTGCTCTACGGCGGCAGCGCCATCGGTGGTGTGGTCAGCACCTTCGACAACCGTATTCCCACAGAAGCCATCGAAGGCATCCACGGTGCCGGTGAACTGCGCTACGGCGGCGCCGACACCACCCGCAGCAGCGCCGGTAAACTGGAAGCCGGCAACGGCACCTTCGCCTTGCACCTGGACGCGAACGCGCGGGAATTCAACGACCTCAAAATCCCAGGCCAGGCCCGCAGCCGCCATGCCCCGGAGACCGAGGATGGCCCCGGCAAAAATGGTCGACTGGGCAACAGCGACGGGCGTCAGGATGGCGGCGCGGTCGGCGGTTCCTACACCTGGGACGACGGTTATGCCGGGCTGTCCTACAGCAACTATGACAGCAACTACGGTTCACCCGCCGAGCAAGATGTGCGCATCCGCATGAAGCAGGATCACTACGCCTTTGCGTCCGAGATCCGCAACCTGCAAGGCCCGTTTAGCTCGGTGAAACTTGACGCGGGCTACACCGATTACGAGCACCGTGAAATCGAAGGCGGCGAAACCGGCACCATTTTCAAGAACAAGGGCTATGAAGCCCGCGTTGAAGCGCGCCACCAGCCGCTCGGCCCGTTCGAGGGTGTGGTCGGCGCCCAAGTGACGCGCAATGAGTTCTCGGCACTGGGTGAAGAGGCCTTTGTACCGCAGACCGACACCAACGCCGGCGCGCTGTTTATTCTCGAAGAGATGCAGGCCACCGAGCGTCTCAAGCTCAGCCTTGGCGGGCGTGTGGAACACACCAATGTCGACCCGAATGCCAAGGGTAATGCGCGCTTTGCCGGTGCCGATAAATCCAATGACTTTACCGCCGGCAGCCTGTCGTCCGGCGCGGTATACAGCCTCACGCCGGTCTGGTCGCTGGCCGCGACACTGGGCTACACCGAGCGCGCACCGACTTTCTACGAGCTGTACGCCAACGGCGCCCACGTCGCCACCGGCACTTACGAGTTGGGTGACGCCAACCTGAAGAAAGAGAAAGCCGTGTCCAGCGACCTGGCACTGCGCTTTGACAACGGCACGCACAAAGGCAGTTTCGGCGTGTTCTACAGCCGCTTCTCCAACTACATCGGCTTGCTGGGCACAGGGCGCACGCTGAACGATGAAGGCGAAGAAGACGCGGGCGGTATCCCGGAATACAAATATTCCGGTGTGCGCGCACGTTTCGCCGGCTTCGAAGCCCAGGATCACTGGAAGTTGGGCGAAAGCGCCTACGGCAAGTTCGCCCTGGAGCTGTCGGGCGATTACACCCGCGCCACCAACCTGGACACGGGCGAAGCCTTGCCGCGTATTGCGCCTCTGCGCTTGAACAGCGGCTTACTGTGGGAACTGGACCGCTGGCAGGCGCGGATCGACGTGGAACACGCAGCGGGCCAAGGGCGTGTGCCGGATAACGAAAGCGGCACCGACGGCTACACCACCTTGGGCGCCAGCGCCGGTTATCACTTCAATGTGGGTGGCAGCCAGTGGTTGGCGTTCGTCAATGGCGAAAACCTCACCAACCAGACCGTGCGCTATGCCAGTTCGATCCTGCGCGATATCGCCCCGGCGCCTGGGCGCAGCGTACAGTTCGGCGTGCGCACCACCTTCTAAACAGCAGCACAAATCCCCTGTGGCAGCCGGCTTCTGTGGGAGCCGGGCTTGCCCGCGATAGCCATAGGTATCTACACACTTTTTAAGGCTGCCAATTTCTCCTGTGGCGAGCAGGCTTGTCCTGCGTTGGGTTGCGAAGCAGCCCCCAGACCCAGACGCTGAGTTCCTTCAGGAAAGTTACAGTGCCTTTACCGGGGCCGCTTCGCGCCCCAACGCAGGACAAGCCTGCTCGCCACAACTGCTATCGCAGGCGAGCCAGCTCCCACAGACACTAGCCGCTACAAGCATTCTTGCAGCGACGTTCTGTCACTGTTACCAGATCTGAAATGATGCATCTCTCTAATTACGCTTTCTCAAAATGAGAAGGCGCTTTATCCTTGCCGCAACAAACTGAAACGTTTCACGCCTGCGGTCGATCCCATCTTGCCGAATGTTCCTTGCCTTAAAGACAGCGCTGTCTTAAACCGACCCGCGCGTGGGGTTCAATCGCCCGCCTGTGGATAACCGACTTATCCCCAGAAAAACCCAATTTAACGCTGAACCAAGCCCGCGCCGAATCGTCATCTACAGTGAAGCACGGGGTTACATAATTCCAACGTCACGGAGAAACACACTATGAGCACTGATGGTGCTTCAAGCCCAAGCCGCCTGCTGCCCAGGCTGCTAGGCGTCTTGCTGCTGATCATGGGGCTGGCCTTGCTGGCTGGCGGCGTCAAGCTGAGCATGCTCGGCGGGTCGCTGTACTACCTGCTGGCCGGTATCGGCATCGCCCTCACCGGCGTGTTGCTGCTGGCCACCCGCCGCGCAGCGCTGGGCCTGTACGCACTGGTGCTGTTCGCCAGTACCGTGTGGGCACTGTGGGAAGTCGGCCTGGACTGGTGGCAATTGGTGCCGCGCCTGGCCCTGCTGTTCGCCTTGGGCATCGTCTTGCTGCTGCCGTGGTTTCGCCGTCCGTTGCTGCGTGGCCAACCCGCGCCGCTGGGCACTGGCGCGCTGAGCGTAGCCGTGGTGCTGGCGGGCGCTGCCGCCCTGGCCAGCCAATTCACCAACCCGGGTGAGATGGTCAAGACCGGCCAACTGGACCGCGACGCCGCGCCTGGCATGGCCAGCGCTGCACCGGCCCAGGCTGATGGCGACTGGAATTCCTATGGCCGCTCGGCCTTCGGTGATCGTTACTCGCCTCTGGCGCAGATCACCCCGGAAAACGCCCACAAGCTGGTGCCGGCGTGGACCTATCGCACCGGTGACATCCCTGGCCCAGGCGATCCCGGTGAAACCACCGCAGAAAACACCCCGCTGAAAGTCAACGGCATGCTCTATGTGTGCACGCCGCACAGCCAGGTGATTGCCCTGGACCCGGACACCGGCAAGGAAATCTGGCGTTTCGACCCGAAGATCAGCAGCCAGGGTGCCGCGAACTTCAAAGGTTGGGCGCACATGACCTGCCGTGGCGTGTCGTATCACGATGACGCCGTCTACGCTTCCGCGCAAAGCCCTACCGGCAGCGCCAGCACTGCACCTGTCAGCGCTGTCTGCCCTAAACGCATCTTCGTGCCGACTGCCGACACCCGTCTGATCGCCCTGAACGCCGACACCGGCAAGATGTGCGAAGACTTCGGTGACAAAGGCCAGGTCGACCTGCGTGCCAACATCGGCAGCTTCGCTCCAGGCGGTTACTACTCCACCTCGCCACCGGCCGTGACCAAGAACCTGGTCGTGATCGGCGGTCACGTGACCGACAACGTCTCCACCGACGAGCCTAGCGGCGTGATCCGCGCGTTCGACGTACACACCGGCAAACTGGTGTGGAACTGGGACAGCGGCAACCCGGACGACACCACGCCGTTGGCCGAGGGCAAGACTTACACCCGCAACTCGCCGAACATGTGGTCCATGTTCAGCGTCGATGAAAAACTCGGCATGCTCTACCTGCCGATGGGCAACCAGATGCCTGACCAATACGGCGGCGACCGTACCGAAGACTCGGAAAAATACAGCGCCGGCCTGACCGCTCTGGACATCGACAGCGGCCACGTGAAGTGGACCTTCCAGTTCACTCACCATGACCTGTGGGACATGGACGTGGGCGGCCAGCCTTCGCTGATCGACATCAAGACCGCTGACGGCGTCAAGCCAGCAGTCATGGCCTCGACCAAGCAAGGCAGCATCTACGTGCTGGACCGCAGCAACGGCAAGCCGGTGGTGCCGATCAACGAAATCCCTGTACCGCAAGGCGCAGTGGCCGGTGATCACACCTCGCCGACCCAGCCGAAGTCCGACCTCAACTTCATGCCGCCGCCGTTGAAAGAACGCGACATGTGGGGCGTGACCCCGTTTGACCAGATGCTGTGCCGTATCGATTTCAAATCCATGCGCTACGACGGCCCATTCACCCCGCCATCGCTGCAAGGCTCGATCGTTTACCCGGGTAACTTCGGCGTGTTCGACTGGGGCGGCATCTCGGTTGACCCGGTTCGCCAGATCGCTTTCGTGAACCCGAGCTACATGGCGTTCAAATCGAAACTGATCCCGGCGGCCGACATTGCCAAGCAAGGCCCACGCGTCAGCGAAACCGAAGGTGTGCAGCCGAACAAAGGCGCGCCGTATGGCGTGATCCTCGAAGCACTGCTGTCGCCTTTGGGCCTGCCGTGCCAGGCGCCAGCGTGGGGTTATGTGGCGGCGGTCGATCTGACCAACCACCAGACCATCTGGATGCACAAGAACGGCACCGTGCGCGACAGCTCGCCGGTTCCGATCCCGCTGACCATGGGCGTGCCTAGCCTGGGCGGTACGTTCACCACCGCCGGTGGCGTCGCGTTCCTCAGCGGCACCCTCGACCAGTACCTGCGTGCCTATGACGTGAAAAACGGCAAGCAACTGTGGGAAGGCCGCCTGCCTGCAGGCGCGCAGACCACACCGATGACTTACACCGGCAAGGACGGCAAGCAGTACGTGCTGGTCATGGCCGGCGGTCACGGCTCGCTGGGCACCAAACAGGGTGACTATGTGATGGCGTTCAAACTGCCGGATTAAGCTGAACCGGCGGTAAAACAAAGGCGGCTACCTGATGGGTAGCCGCCTTTTTTATGCCCTGCTGGAAACCATTTTGACCGAGCACGGCTTCAACACTCAGGTCGTCTGCCCAACCGCCATCGCAGGCAAGCCAGCTCCCACAGGAATGCCTGGAGATCACGATTTACAACACCATCCGCTCGCGCCGCATCCACATTTCAAATGCCATGGCATTCAACGGCCGACTGATCAAGTACCCCTGCGCCGTGTCGCACTTCCACTGCCTGAGCAACTTCAGGCTGGGCTCAAACTCCACGCCCTCTGCCACCACCTTGAGCCCCAGGTTGTGGCTCATTTCAATGGTCGAACGCACGATCACACCGTCGCCACTGGCGCTGTCGAGGTTGCGGATAAACGACTGGTCGATCTTCAATTCCTGCACCGGCAAACGCTGCAATTGCGCCAGCGATGAATAGCCTGTGCCGAAGTCATCCACCGACAGGCTGATGCCGCAGCCACGCAGTTGCTCCAGCACACTGAGGGCCTGTTGCGGGTTATGCATGATCGCGCTTTCGGTGATCTCGAAAATCAGTTGGTCGGCCGAGACCTTGTACTGCATCAACAAGGCGGTGACGCGTATGGCCAAGTCATCATCAGCCAAATCATCCACCGAGATATTGACCGAGAGTTGCAGGTGCAAACCCCGTTGCGCCCACTCGGCCATTTGGCGGATGGCTTCCTCGATTGCCCACAAGGTCAGGCTGCCCATGCTGCCGGTGCGCTCGGCCAATGGAATGAATTCGGTGGGCGACACCTGCCCAAGGGTCGGATGCTGCCAGCGCAGCAAGGCTTCTGCCTGACGCACATGGCCGTGCCTGAGGTCGAGCTTGGGCTGGTAACACAGGAACAATTCGCCCTCGACCACCGCCCGGCGCAGGTCGCGGATCAGGGTGATCTGGCGCTGGTGTGCAAGGTCGCGGTCTTGCTGGTAGATCTGCAAATGCCCCGGCAGGCTCGCCGCATCATGCCTGGCAATGGCCGCGCGGCTGATCAACTCTTCGACCTGTTGACCGTCGGTGGGGTACGCGGCGATGCCGATGCTGACTTCATGGCGCACTTCGTCATTGCCGATACGCTGGGGTTCGGTAAGCAGCCCGTAAAGGCGATCGGCGCGGGCCACGGCGCGGTCGATCTCGGTGTTTTCCAGCAACAGCAGGAACTCACTGCCAGCGATGCGCGCCGCGGTGTCGCTGGCCAACAGGCTCATGGACAAACACCGGCTGGCTTCACGCAGCATTTCTTCGACGCCCTGAGGGCCAAACCCTTCGTTGATCACCCGGTAGTTTTCGATCCCCACGTACAGCAACACAACTGGCCGCCGCGCACTGATCGCACTGCCCAGGCGCTCCATGGCCAAGGCGCGGTTGGGTAAGCCGGTGAGCGGATCATGCAAGGCGTTATGCGCCAGTTGCCGCTCGCGCACAGCGATGCCGCTTTGCATGGCGTTGAAGGCGCGGGCCAGCAAGCCGAATTCGTCATGACTGCGCACCCGCACTGGCGTGCGGTAGTCACCGGCGCCAATGCGTTCAGCGGCCTCCACCAAGGCAGTGAGCGGGCGCGACACACGGCGCGCCAGCAACAACGCCGCCGCCAATGACACCAGCAGCACCGCCAGGGCAATCCCGAGGAACTGCCGGTCCAGCGGCGCAAAGGATTCCAGCGCATGGTCCAGCGGGCTTTGCAGCAACACGCGTACTTGATCGCCATCGCCGGTGTTGGCCAGCGGCAGCACCTGGCTCAGTGCACGTTGCCCGTGAAACACATTGATCTGCGCCTCAGGGTTGGGAGGGCTTTCGCGCATCAGGCTGATGACGGTGTCTTGATAGGCTTCAGGCTGGGTGCTGAACAACTGGCCGACAAGGCCGTCCTGCTCACCAAGGAACGACACTTCAAGGTTGCTCATGGAGCGCAATTCATTGGCGAACAACTTGTCCATGGGGAAACCCATGACCACGCGGGCAATGGGCTCCGGGTCGAGTACTTCATCCTGCACCAGCAAATACGGCTGCCCGTCCATGGCGACGATGAACATTTGCTGGCCACTGCGCCGCGCATGGCGCAAGGCCTGCTCATAAGGAAACACCGCGCCCTGTACCAACACCGGCAAGGTGCTGATCATCACCTTGCCATCCAGGTCGAGGACAAACACCTCGGTGGAGTGGATACCGGTGCCATGCCGGCGCAGCGCAGTCAGGATCGAATCAGCCTTGGCGTCGATCACTGCGTGTTTGAAAGGGCCGTCCGCCGTCAGCCAGTCCAGGCCGTATTGCAGGCGACGCCCGCGCAGGTCCAACAGGCGCTCAAAGACCTGGATGCCGGTACTGAGCTGAACCTGGGCCTGGTTCTCCACGGCACGAGTGGTAGCAGCCTTGACCGCAAAGTAAGTGGCCGCCACCACCACCAGCAACAACAGCGCCAGCACCCCGGCGATACGGGTCTGGAACGTGTGGCGCCACTGCATGGCCGAACCCTGCGGCCGCGTTCGCCTCTCTGTGCCACTGGGTTCCTTGGTCATACGCATCCCTGACGAAGCTGATCTGGCGTCAAAAAAACATCCATTTAAACTGAATATTTGGTTTTAGCAGATTAGCTGGGACTTGGGATAAGTACACCCAATTGGAGCGGGGACTTGAATGTCATTTTATTGGCGGTAAAGGCGTGCGTAGCGTCCGGGGCGGCACTCCCGCGCGGAGCGTGGGAAAGATCCGGCTTAAACGCTGCGCGCGCGCATAAAGTCCCCCCAACGGCGCACCAAGTAGTTGTGCTCATCCATCACCGAGTTCCACACCGCGATATGCCCCATGCGTTGCTCGTAGGAACCGCCATCGCGCACGTCACCGATGTCGATCAACGGCAACCCATCGCTGCCCGGCAACTCCTCGCGGGCCGGAAGGCCCGCGTACCAGTAATCCCACTCGGCGCTGCTCAAATGGTCGCGGGTGCGCGCCGGGTTGCCGATGTAGTAACCCTGGCGCGCCATCACCGCGCCCGGCCAGCCGGACAACCACCAATTGAGATAGGCATACGCCGCATCCAACACCGGGCCTTGGGCATGGCGTGACAACGACAAGCCGCCAAACCAGGCGCGATAGCCTTCACGCGGCACCGCCAACCGGTACTTCACCCCCGCACGGTGCAGGCGCATCAAGGTCGGCGACCACAGGCTCTGGATATCGATGCTTGGGCTGAGCATCAACTGCGCGGCTTCTTCATCATCGGACCAGAACGCGGCGAAGTGCCCTTCCTTCTGCTTGCGCACCAGGATGTCGGCCAGCACATCGATCTCTTCGATGCTCATGTTGCCGATGTCCTTGAACTGCGCCAGCCCCGCGCCTTGCACGGCCAGCGCGGCATCCAGCGCGCCAATCGCCGCGTCACTTTGCAACGCGGTACGCGCGCGCCAGGCCGGGTCGAGCAGCCAGCCCCAGCTTTCATTGCCGTGGCTGAAGCCATCGGGCAAACGCTCGGGGCGGTAGGCAAAACTATCGGCGTTGTGGGTCAGCGGCAGCATGCTGATGCGCTCGGTCACCGTGCTGCCGAGGCTGCCGTCGTGCTGCACGAACAGGCGCTCACTGGGCACGCTGCCGCTGCCCAGGCGGTCGCTGGCCGACAGCCGGCCGCGCTTGGGCAGGTCATTGATCTCATGCCACAACGCAATACGCCGTGTGTCGATGGGCTGGATCGCCCGCGCCGGCCATACGAAGTCGACGTTGTGAAACCACTGGTCGTACAGGTCGTAACTCTCGGGTTGCATCACCGCAATGCGCTGGGCCTGCTCCACATCGTGTACCTGGTACACCAGGCGAATGCCCAGCTCTTGCTCGGCGCGCACGCGCAGGCATTCCAGCAAGGTCACGGAAGTACCGAGGACACGCAATGTGATCATGCCGCGAACCGCCGTGAGAACACATCAAAGGAGCGCTGCAACAACGCCGGGTCGAGACCGCGCAGGATAAACACCAGGCGTGACTGGCGGTCAGTGCCTGGCCATGCAGGCAAATGCACCGGAGCATGCAGGCAATGCTGCACGCCATGGATAACAATGGGGGCCGAGCTTGCGTTCACGTTAAGCAGTCCTTTGACGCGAAGGATTCGTTCGCCGTGGCATCTTAACAGCATCGACAACCACACCCCGAAGCCCACCCAATCCAGCGGCTGCTCAAAGGTCAGGCAGCAGACTTGGGCAGCGCCGTGGCTCGCCGTGGTGGTGCGGTGCAGTTGCCAGCGGCTGACTTCAACCGCGGGCTCGGCGCTGCGCACCCCCTCACCGAGCAACAGTTGGTCGCCGCTGTGAACCGCATGGGTATCGAGGATTGGCGTGCCGGCATTCAATGCCCGCAAGTGCGCCCGTAGCGCGGTGCAATCGCCGGCCAGGTCGGTTTTGCTCAGCAGCAAACGATCCGCCGCCGCCACCTGGGCCAGCCATTCCGGGTGCAGGCGCTCTTGCAATTGGGCGTGGCTGGCATCCACCAAGGTGATCACCAGGCCAATATGAAAACGCCCACGCAGTTGCACATCGTTATTCAGGGTGGCGAGGATCGGCGCCGGGTCGGCCAGGCCGGTGGTTTCCAGGATCACGCGCTTGAACGCCGGGATCTCACCGCGCTCACGGCGTTGCAACAGGCCGAGCAGCGCGTCTTTCAACTCGCCGCGAATCGAGCAGCACACGCAGCCGCTGGGCAGCAACACGGTGTCTGGCGCGACCTCTTCCACCAACAGATGGTCGATGCCGATATCACCGAATTCATTGATCAAGAGGGCCGTATCACCGAGGCTTTCGCCTTGCAGCAAACGCTTGAGCAAGGTGGTTTTACCGCTGCCGAGAAAGCCGGTGATGACATTAAGGGCGATGCTCATGACGACTCCAGATGATCGAGCAAACGCGGGTCCAGCGGGTCCAGCGGGCGCCCGAGCATGGTCTCCGCCGCCTGCCACAGTTGATCCAGTCCACTGGCCAATGCCTGTTTGCCGGTCGCGCCCAACAACAGGTAGGACGCGCCCTGGAAGTCTTCGACCTTGAGGCGGAACACCGCCAGCACTTGATTGATCGCCGCAATGCGGCGCAGACGCTCACGGCGCCTGGGCAGTTCATCGCCCAAGGGGTCGCTCCAGTGCAAGTCTTCGCCGAGCAAGCCGCAGAGTCCGCACATGCCTACACCTCACTCATGGCATGACATCGCCGGAATTCGGGCCGAGTGTCTGGCCGACAAACAGGTTGCCTCCCGGCTCGCTGGCAAGCAGTACAGCGGTCGGCGCCACTTCATCGGCCAGGCCAAAGCGGCCCAGGGGCAACTCGGCAGCTTTGGCGCGTTTCCAGTCTTCGCTGATGCCGCCCACCAACGGCGTCTCGATCGGGCCGGGTGCAATGGCATTGACCAGCACGTTGTCCTTGGCCACTTCCAGCGCCAGGGATTTGGTGAAGCCGATCACCCCAGCCTTGGCCGCGGCGTAGTGGGTCAACTCGGCGCCGCCCTTGATACCCAGTTGCGAGGCCACATTAATGATGCGGCCCCAACGCTGCGCCAGCATGTGCGGCAAGGCGCGCTGACTGGCGACAAATACACTGGTGAGGTCGACGCGCAGCATGTCGTTCCACATCTCGATGGAAAGGTCGACGCAGCGTGCCTGGGTGAGCATGCCGGCATTGTTGACCAGAATATCGATGCCGCCGAAGTGCTCGACGCAGCGGTCGACACTGGCCTGGGCGCCTTCAACGCTGCCGACATCGGCCAGGCACTCGACCACCTCGGCGCCGAGGTTGCGGCAGGTGATCGCGGTTTCAGCGAGGCTGACGGCGTTGCGGTCGGCCAGCAGCAGGCGTGCGCCTTCAGCGGCGTAGGCACGGGCGATGGCGGCACCGATGCCGCTGCCGGCACCGGTGATCACGGCGCGGCGGTTGTTCAATTGAGACATACACAAATCTCCTAAGGCAAACACGGTCTCCTGTGAGAGCAGGCTTGCCTGCTCCCACATGTTTAGATCGAGTACCGTCAGTCGGGCCAGCGCACGGTTAAACCACCGTCGATGACGATGCTTTGGCCAGTCAAATAGCTCGACGCCTCACTGGTCAAAAACTGCACCAGCGACGCCACCTCATCCGCCCGCCCTACCCGGCCCAACGGAATCGCCCGGGCGGCCTTGGCCAAGCCTTCCGGCCCCAAAGAATTCTTCGCATCCAACGACTGCGGCGTCTCGATCAACCCCGGAATCACCGCATTGCAACGAATCCCCAACGCCGCCAACTCCACCGCCAGCGAACGGCACAACCCCGGCACGCCGGCTTTTGCCGCCGCGTAATGGCTGTGTTCCTGCCAGCCATACACACCGCCGGCAATCGATGAAATCGCCACCAGCGCGCCGCCCTCTTTCATGTGCCGGCTTGCAGCGCGGAAGGTGCGCATCACCCCCGTGAGGTCGATATTGAGCATCTCGTCCCACAGCTCATCGGTCATCTCCAGCAACGGCGCGCGGCGCAGCAAACCGGCGTTGGCCACGGCGTAATCGAGGCGGCCGAAGTGCTGCACGGCGGCCTCGGCCAGGGCGTTTACCGAGGCGCTATTGCCCACGTCCAGCGGCAACATCAGGCATTCGCCGCCGGCTTCTTTCACCAGGGCCACGGTGGTATGCGGGTCATGGGGATCGGCCGGGAAATACCCACCGACCACCGCCACGCCGCTGCGCGCATACGCCACGGCGAGGGCTTGGCCGATGCCGCTGGCGGCACCGGTAATCAAGGCAACTTTACGGCTCATCTAACACTCCTTACTGAACGGTTTCCGGACGCACATGGCGTGCGGCAAACATCAGCGCACCGGACAAGAAGCACGGCAGCGCGCCGAACCACAGCGCGGCGGTCTGCCAGTCACTGCCGGCGGACAACACCTGGGTGGCGCCAAACCCTGCGACCACTGCACCAATCGGCCCCATGGCATGGATGATCGCGCCGCCGGTGGCGCGGATGCTGGTGGGGAAACTCTCACTGATAAAGAACAGTGCCGCCGAGTAAGGCCCGATCAGGAAGAACAGGCCCAGGCTGTAAAGCCCGACCACCATCGGCATGTTGCTTGGGCCAAACAGCATCCCGGCAAATGCCAGGCCACCGAGCATCCAGCCCAGGCCGATCACGTTGCGGCGGCCGATCTTGTCGCCCATCCAGCCGTGGGTCAGGTAGCCGCAGTAACCCACCAGGTTCGACAGCACGAGGATGATCAGCGAGTTCTCGAACGAAATATGGTGCACGCTGACGATCACCGAGGTGCCGAGCACGCTGAACACCTGGATCGCTGCCCAGTTGAGCAACAACGCGGCGCCGATCACCAGCGTGGCGCGCCGTGCCGGACCACGGAAGGCAGCTTTAAGGCCAGCCTTGCTGTGTTCGTCGTAGTCGACGCCGTAAGTCACAGCGACGTTTTGCGCTTCTTTTACCGCGCCGCTTTTACGCAGTTCGCTGATGCGCTGATGGATCTGGAACTGCGGGCTCTCCTTGAGCTTGCGCGCCATGATCGCGATCACGACGGCCGGGATCGCTGCAAAGATGAAACACCCCTGCCAGCCGATAATCGGCAGCAACAGCGCGGTCAACCCGGCAGCGATCAACGCGCCCACCGGCCAGCCGCCCTGCACCAGGCTGTAGATAAACCCGCGGCGCTTGGTCAGTCGTGAGTCTTCCGAGGCGCCATACAGCTCGCTCAGGTACGTGGCGTTGACGGTTTCCTCGGCATAGCCCAGGCCGCCCAGCGAACGAATCAGAATCAGCGGTGACTTGCCCCACGCACCGCCAATCGCGGTAAGTGCCGAGCACAGCGCGGAACCTGCCACGGTAAAAATAATGCCTTTGCGCCGGCCCAACTTGTCCACTACCGGGCCAATCGCAAAGGCGACCACCGCTGTGCCCACCGCCACCCATGTTGCGATTTCAGCTTGCTCCACTTCACCCCAGCCAAAATGCCGGCCGATCTCCGGCAGCAAGGTGCCGAAGAGGATGAAGTCATACACCGCAAACACCCAGGCGAAAAACGCGATCCAGGTGGCAAAGCGCACCTCTTGCGACGTCAGTTGCCGGGGTTTCCAGCCAGTCAGGTCAAGCTTGTTGTAGATGGACATAAATCGCGCCTCGCAGGGTTGGGGCAAATGCCGACTAGCCAAGGTGGAACCTGAACCACAGGTAACGGATGACTCAGATCAGGTACGCGGTTGGCGGCGGATAAAATCGTCGGCAATTTCGTCGAAGGTGACGAAGCGCACGCCGGCATGGCTCTGGATGTGTTCGATCAGGCGCTCGAGCATCAACAGCACTTGCGGGCGGCCGGACACGTCGGGGTGGATGGTCATGGTGAACACCGCGTGTTCGTGTTCGCGGTAAACCCAGTCGAACTGGTCGCGCCACATCTCTTCCAGGTGGCGCGGGTTGACGAAGCCGTGGCTGTTGGGGGCTTTTTTGATGAACATCATCGGCGGCAGGTCGTCGAGGTACCAGTTGGCCGGGATTTCCACCAGGTCGGTTTCTTCGCCACGCACCAAAGGTTTCATCCAGGTATCCGGGTGCTGGCTGTAATCGATCTTGGTCCAGCTGTCGCCCTTGCGCACGTAGTACGGATGGAAGTCGTTGTGCATCAGGCTGTGGTCGTACTTGATGCCTTTTTTCAGCAGCAACTCGTTAGTGACCTTGCTGAATTCCCACCAGGGTGCGACATAACCGGTCGGGCGTTTGCCGGTGACCTGGGTGATCAGCTCGATCGACTTATCGAGGACGATTTCTTCCTGCTCGGCGGTCATCGCGATCGGGTTTTCGTGGCTGTAGCCGTGCACGCCGATTTCGTGGCCGGCGTCGGCCACCGCTTTCATCTGCTCGGGGAAGGTTTCCATTGAGTGACCGGGAATAAACCAGGTGGTGCGCAGGCCGTAGCGTTCGAACAGTTTGAGCAGGCGCGGCGCGCCAATTTCACCTGCGAACAAGCCGCGAGAGATGTCGTCCGGCGAGTCTTCACCGCCGTAGGAGCCGAGCCAGCCGGCGACGGCGTCTACGTCGACGCCAAATGCACAGAGAATGTCTTTAGCCATGGTATGTCTCCTTAAAAATTCAGGGTGGTTTCGACCGACAGTGCGGCCCTGAGCAGACGTGCGTCTTCGCCGCTTGGGGCGCTGAGCAGCAGGCCGGTGGGTAAACCCAGGGCATCACGGCCGCTGGGCAGGCTGACGCCAGGCATGTCGAGCAAACTGCCGGGCATGGTCAGGCGCAGGGTGGCGAGGTTGGTTTTGACGAACAGCTCGTCATCGGCTTGCAGCGGTGCAAGGGCCGGGGCGACATGGGCGACCGTCGGGGTAATGAGAACGGCACCGTCGAGTTCATCGACCAGTTGGAGTTGCAAGCGGCGACGCGCGTCGATCAGGTGCAGTAATTGGCTGGCAGGCAATTCACGCGCGGCCTCCAGGCGGCGACGTACACGCGGGTCGAGTTGCTCGGCATCGCGACTGTCCAACAAGTTTTCGTGCAGGGCGAAGGCTTCGAATGAGCCGAGCCAGCCGTCCTGCTTGATCAGGTTGAGGGTGGCCTGGAAGGTGGCTGACGCGCGCACCTCGATCAGCGCACCGGCAGCCTTGAGCTGGTCCACCGCGCGCAGCAGGTTATTGCGTACGGCGGGTTCGATGTCTTCCAACGTGCCCTGCTCAAGGACGAAGTGCTGGCCCTTGAGGCTGCGGGCGACGTGCTGTTGCGTGCGGCCGTTGAGCAGGTCGTCGATGGCCAGCGCATCGCGCACGCTGCGGGTCAGCGGGCCGAGGCTGTCGAGGGTGTGCGCCAGCGGGAATACACCGTCACGGCTGTAGCGCCGACAGCTGCTGCGGTAGCCCACCACACCATTGAGCGCTGCGGGGATGCGGATCGAGCCGGCGGTGTCGGTGCCCATGGCAATGGGCACGATCCCCGCCGCCACAGCGACCGCCGAGCCCGACGACGAGCCGCCGGGAATGCGCGGTTGATCGCTGCCATTGGGGTTATGGGGCGTGCCGAAATGCGGGTTCAGGCCCAGGCCGGAATACGCCAGTTCACTGAGATTGGTCTTGCCCAGGCTGACCATTCCGGCGCGGCACAACAGCCCGACACTGGGCGCATCGACCAAGGCCGGCGCAGCCTTGCGGCGATAGGCGGCGCCTGCGGTGGTGATGCTGCCGGCCACGTCGAACAAATCTTTCCAGGCCAGTGGCACGCCATCGAATGCGCTCAAAGGCTGCCCGGCACGCCAGCGCGCGGCGGCAGCCTCGGCCTCACGGCGTGCGCGCTCGGCGGTCAGGGAAATAAAGACACTGGGCGCCATGCTCGCGTGGACGAGTGCCTGCTCCAGTGCCTGCACCGGGTCGTTGCGACCGCTGGCGAACGCTTGGGCCATTGAGGTGGCGTCTGACATCAAGATGACCCTCACAAAACGTACATATTAATAAAATGTACGTTTTACAAAGGCAGATTTCGTGCCAGTCTCTTTGGACGTGTTGTGGTGTTCCTAAGCCATAACGTCAACACCAGCGGGATAGATGGTTTTGCAGGCTGCAAAAAATATCGGCGCACGTGCATGGCCTGGCCCGAATTGAAATAATGTATCTTTTATTAATAAATACATTTTGGTGCAAAAAGTAACGTTTCTCTCTTGGCGGCCCCAAAAAAGTGCCACCGCTGTAGCGCAGAGTGACAGGTGCATCTATGAGAGAATCCCCGACCAATTTCCTACACGCCCAAGAGAACACGATGAAAGCAGTGTCCGCCTCGGCCTCCCGTTACGCGATGATTCACCAACTGTTGCGTGATGCGATCGTTAACGGCACTGCGCGCCACGGGCTGGTGTTGCTGGAAGCGCCGCTGGCCGAGCTGTTCGGCACCAGCCGCGTTCCAGTCCGCAAGGCTTTGGACCTGCTGCATGACGAGGGCTTGATCTGCCGTTTCAATGGCCGAGGTTACTTGATCAACCCCAAAGGCCTGGTCATGGAGCCGCTGCGCTTGCCCCTGAGCCATGCGCACCTGGGCCTTGATGGCGAAGCTGAGTTGGTGGATACGCGGCCGCTGGGTGAGCGGATCGTCGAGGAAATCGGCGCGGCGCTGTCCACGTGTATCGCTTTTGGCCACTACCGCCTGGACGAGCAAGCCGCCGCTGACCACTACAGCGTCAGCCGCGCGGTGGTGCGTGAAGCGCTGATGCGCCTGCGCGACCGTGGCCTGGTGGAAAAAGAACCCTACTCCCAGTGGCTGGCCGGGCCGTTGACCGCGCGGGAAGTCACCGAAGACTACGAACTACGCGCCTGCCTGGAACCCGAAGCGCTGCGCCAGAGTGCGCCGAACCTGGACCGCGAAATGCTCGAAGCGATGTTGCAGCGCGTGCTGGATGCCCAGCAAAGCCCACACTGCAGCCTGGAAACCATCGAACAGATCGAAGAGGACTTGCACCAACGCTGCCTGGCCGGCTTGCAAAACCGCAAGATCGCCGCGCTGATCCGCCAGGGCCAAAGCCCGATGATCATCAGTCGTATTTTTTACCGTTTACTGGGAATCGGTGCAGATCCCGCCATGCTCGCCGAACATCGCTTGATTCTGGAGTTGTTGCTGCATGGGGCATTTGATGCGGCCGCGCTGAATTTGCGTGAGCACTTGCAGCGGGCGCGACAGCGGATGTTGCAGCGCCTGAAGGTGCTGTCGGTGTTACCGGAGCAGCCGCTGCCGGCTTACCTGCACAAAATCAGCTGACGCCACTCGGTCTGACATGTGGGAGCTGGCTTGCCTGCGATGGCGGTGTATCAGTCACCCGATGTATCAACTGGCACACCGCTATCGCAGGCAAGCCAGCTCCCACATGGACTCAGCGTCGTTTTAGAAATTTCATGCAATATGTTGCTATCTCACGCCCACCATTGAAACCACCGCTACCCCGCCCCATCTAACCTGCATACTTCCTTATGCAGGTGCCCCATGAGCGACCAGCAAGAATTCCCGGACATCGACCTGAACGATTACGCCGATCCCGAAAACGCTGAGCACGAAACCTCGTCCAACACCGGCCTGGCCCTGCCTGGGCAAAACCTGCCGGACAAGGTCTATATCATCCCGATCCACAACCGGCCGTTCTTCCCGGCGCAGGTATTGCCGGTCATCGTCAACGAAGATCCGTGGGCCGAAACCCTGGAGCTGGTGAGCAAATCCGACCATCACTCGCTTGCGCTGTTTTTCATGGACACACCACCCGAAGACCCGCGCCACTTCGACACCTCCAGCCTGCCGCTGTACGGCACGCTGGTGAAGGTGCACCACGCCAGCCGCGAGAACGGCAAGCTGCAGTTCGTCGCCCAGGGCCTGACCCGCGTGCGCATCAAGACCTGGCTCAAGCACCATCGCCCGCCATACCTGGTGGAAGTCGAATACCCGCACCAGCCCACCCAGCCGACCGACGAGGTCAAGGCCTACGGCATGGCGTTGATCAACGCGATCAAGGAACTGCTGCCGCTCAACCCACTGTACAGCGAAGAGTTGAAGAACTACCTCAACCGCTTCAGCCCCAACGACCCGTCGCCGCTCACCGACTTCGCCGCCGCGTTGACCTCGGCAACCGGTAACGAGTTGCAGGAAGTGCTGGACTGCGTCCCCATGCTCAAGCGCATGGAAAAAGTATTGCCGATGCTGCGCAAGGAAGTTGAAGTCGCGCGCCTGCAGAAGGAAATCTCCGCCGAGGTAAACCGCAAGATCGGTGAGCATCAGCGCGAGTTCTTCCTCAAGGAACAACTCAAGGTCATCCAGCAAGAGCTGGGCTTGACCAAGGATGACCGCAGCGCCGACGTCGAACAGTTCGAGCAACGCCTGGTGGGCAAAGTGCTGCCGGCCCAGGCGCAAAAACGCATCGGCGAAGAGATGAACAAGCTGTCGATCCTGGAAACCGGTTCGCCGGAATACGCGGTCACACGCAACTACCTGGACTGGGCCACTTCCGTGCCGTGGGGCGTATATGGCGAGGACAAGCTCGACCTGAAACACGCGCGCAAAGTGCTGGATAAGCACCATGCAGGCCTGGACGACATCAAAAGTCGCATCCTCGAATTCCTCGCGGTCGGTGCTTACAAAGGCGAAGTCGCCGGTTCCATCGTGCTGCTGGTCGGCCCGCCGGGCGTGGGCAAGACCAGTGTGGGTAAATCCATCGCCGAATCCCTGGGCAGGCCGTTCTATCGGTTCAGCGTTGGCGGCATGCGCGACGAGGCCGAGATCAAGGGCCATCGCCGCACCTACATCGGCGCCCTGCCGGGCAAGCTGGTGCAGGCGCTTAAAGATGTGGAAGTGATGAACCCGGTGATCATGCTCGACGAGATCGACAAGATGGGCCAGAGCTTCCAGGGCGACCCGGCGTCTGCGCTGCTGGAAACCCTCGACCCTGAGCAGAACGTCGAATTCCTCGATCACTACCTGGACCTGCGCCTGGACCTGTCCAAAGTGCTGTTCGTGTGTACCGCCAACACCCTGGACTCGATCCCCGGCCCGTTGCTGGACCGTATGGAAGTGATTCGCCTGTCGGGCTATATCACCGAAGAAAAAGTCGCCATCGCCAAGCGTCACCTGTGGCCCAAGCAGCTGGAAAAAGCCGGCGTGGCGAAAACCAGCCTGAGCATCAGCGACGGCGCCCTGCGTGCGTTGATCGACGGTTATGCGCGGGAAGCCGGGGTGCGCCAGTTGGAGAAACAGCTGGGCAAACTGGTGCGCAAGGCGGTGGTCAAGCTGCTGGATGAGCCAGACTCGGTGATCAAGATCGGCAACAAGGACCTGGAAAGCTCATTGGGCATGCCGGTGTTCCGCAACGAGCAAGTGCTGTCGGGCACTGGTGTGATCACTGGCCTGGCCTGGACCAGCATGGGCGGCGCGACCTTGCCGATTGAGGCGACGCGCATCCACACGCTCAATCGCGGCTTCAAACTCACCGGGCAGTTGGGTGAAGTGATGAAAGAGTCCGCCGAGATCGCCTACAGCTACATCAGCTCGAACCTGAAGTCGTTTGGCGGCGATCCGAAGTTCTTCGATGAAGCCTTCGTACACCTGCACGTGCCGGAAGGCGCCACACCAAAAGACGGCCCGAGCGCAGGTGTCACCATGGCCAGTGCGCTGCTGTCGCTGGCGCGCAACCAGCCGCCGAAAAAAGGCGTGGCCATGACCGGCGAGCTGACGTTGACCGGGCATGTGCTGCCGATTGGCGGCGTGCGCGAGAAGGTGATTGCGGCGCGCCGCCAGAAGATTCACGAGCTGATCTTGCCGGAGCCGAATCGCGGGAGCTTTGAGGAGTTGCCGGAGTACCTGAAGGAAGGCATGACGGTACACTTTGCCAAGCGCTTTGCGGATGTGGCGAAGGTGCTCTTCTAAATTTCACTCCAACCCTGTGGCGAGGGAGCTTGCTCCCTCGCCACAAAGGTTTCTGTCACTGTCTGCTTGTCACACCTTGTCTCATCTTCGGTTATGCTCGCCCTTCGTCGCCACACAACGGAGCCTCCATGACCGCTGCCCGCCTGCTTCTCCCCTTGAGCCTTGCCCTGCTGGCCGGATGCGCCAGTGCCCCCAAGCAAAACGTCACAGTGGACAACCAGAGCGCCTGCCCGCTGCAGCTTAAAACCGGACAAAACCTGATCCTCACCCTGCCGAGCAACCCCACCACCGGCTACCGCTGGGCCATCCAGGATTCCGCCGGCGGTGTGCTGCGCGCCTTGAGCCCAGAGGTCTACAGCAGCGCGGAATCCGGTGTGATCGGCGGCGGTGGCCACTCCACCTGGCGCTTCCAGGCCTTCGCGGCCGGCCAGGGCCGTTTGCGCCTGACATCCCAGCAACCCTGGGAGCCGGAAGCCGAACCGGCCGAAACCTTCGACTGCGCCATTACGGTGAACTGATATGCCATGGCTGATCCTTGCGCTGATGGGCGCCGGCACCTTTATCTACGGCCTGACCACCCACGCCACCTTGTTGTGCCTGCTGGTCAAACCACTGCCGGTGCTGGCACTGCTGGGCTGGCTGCATGATGCGCCGCCCACTGACTATCGACGCTGGATCAGCCTGGGGCTGATTTTTTCCCTGGTCGGTGATGTGCTGCTCGCTTGGCCGGGCGACCTGTTTATCTTTGGCCTCGGCGCGTTCCTGTTTGCGCACCTGGCGTATCTGAAAGCCTATTTCAGCGATTGCCGCCGCCTGGCGGTGTTGCCATTGGTATTGGCGCTGGGTGTGGGGGCAATCCTGCTGAGTATTTTGATTTCCCACGGCCTCGGCGACTTGCTGATTCCAGTGGTGGTTTACGCCCTGGTGATCAGTGCCATGCTTTGGCGTGCGCTCGCACGGCTGGGCAGTGAAGTGCCCAAACGCTCGGCATGGCTTGCGGCAGCGGGGGCGGTGTCGTTTGTGTTTTCCGACACGCTGATCGGCATCAACCGGTTTGTGTTGGCCTTCGATGCGGCACCGTATTTGCTGATCACCACCTATTGGCTGGGTCAGTGGGGTATTACCGCTTCGGCTTTCCATCAGACAACCCGCGCACATGAGGGCCAACTTGGCTAAAATGCCGGCCTTTCCCCCCTCGTCGCCGGAACAACCGTGAGCAAAGAACCCGATCGCCTATTCGCCCAGCCCCTGCCCCAGGTGCCGGACTTCGCCTTTAACGAGGACGTGGTGCGGGTGTTCCCGGACATGATCAAGCGCTCGGTGCCGGGTTACCCGACCATCGTCGAGAACCTCGGCGTGCTTGCGGCGCAATTTGCCCAGCCGGGCAGCGTGCTTTACGACCTCGGTTCGTCCCTAGGCGCTGTGACCCAAGCTTTGCGTCGCCACGTGCGCACCGACGGCTGCCGGGTGATTGCAGTGGATAACTCCGCCGCCATGGTCGAGCGCTGCCGCGAATACCTCAACGGTCAGGACTCGATGTTCCAGGAGTTGCTGCCGGTTGAGGTGATTGAGGGCGACATTCTCGCGCTGCAATTTAAGCCTGCTTCGGTGGTGGCGTTGAACTTCACCCTGCAATTTATCGCGCCTGACCAACGCCTGGCGTTACTCGGGCGTATCCGCCAGTCGCTGCTGCCAGGCGGGGCGCTGATCCTTTCGGAAAAGCTGCGTTTCAACGATCCCGAAGAACACGCGCTGCTCACCGACCTGCATATCGCGTTCAAACGCGCCAACGGCTACAGCGAACTGGAAATTGCCCAGAAGCGCAGCGCCATCGAAAACGTCATGAAACCCGACAGCCTCGAAGAACACCGCGAACGCCTGCTGGCGGCCGGGTTCTCGAAAGTCGTGCCGTGGTTCCAGTGTCTTAACTTTGCCTCGTTGATTGCCTTGCCATGATTGATTTGTCCCCCCTCGCCCGCCACTTGGTCGGTACTCCTCTGGCCGTATGGGCCCAGGGCCTGCAAGCGCAGCTCGACAGCAAAATGGAAAAGGGCCATGGCGACCTGGAGCGCTGGCAAAGTGCGCTGGACGCACTGCCGCAGATCCAGCCCAGCGAAGTCGATTTGCTCAATGGCCTGACGCTTGATACCGATTGCGACGACGCCACCCGCGCACAAATGCACACCGCCCTGATGGGCCTGAGCCCGTGGCGCAAAGGCCCGTTCAACCTGTTCGGCGTGCACGTGGACACCGAATGGCGTTCGGACTGGAAATGGTCGCGGGTGGCGCCGCACCTGGATTTGAAGGGCAAGCGCATCCTCGATGTGGGCTGCGGCAACGGGTATTACATGTGGCGCATGCTCGGCGCGGGCGCCGACAGCGTGATTGGCGTAGACCCGAACTGGCTGTTTTTCTGCCAGTTCCAGGCGGTGCAGCGCTACTTGTCTGCGCCAAAGGCCTGGCACTTGCCGTTCCCGTTTGAGGACCTGCCGTCGAACCTGGAAGGCTTCGATACGGTGTTTTCCATGGGCGTGTTCTATCACCGTCGCTCGCCGATCGAGCACCTGCTGGCACTCAAGGACACACTGGTCAAAGGTGGCGAGTTGGTGCTGGAAACCCTGGTAGTGGACGGCGATCAGCAGCAAGTGCTGGTGCCGGAAGACCGCTACGCACAGATGCGCAACGTGTGGTTCCTGCCGTCGGTGCCGGCACTGATGCTGTGGCTGCGCCGCGCGGGTTTCAGTGAGGTGCGTTGTGTGGATGTGAGCGTGACCACGGTTGAAGAACAACGCGGCACCGAGTGGATGAAGTATCAGTCGCTGAGTGATTTCCTGGACCCGGATGATCACAGCAAGACCATCGAAGGGCTGCCGGCGCCGATGCGGGCGGTGATTATCGCCAAGAAATAAACACTGATGTCCCTGACTAAATGGGGATCAAAATGTGGGAGCTGGCTTGCCTGCGATGGCGGCCAGCCCGACAACTCATCAGTGACTGATGCACCGCTATCGCAGGCAAGCCAGCTCCCACATTGGCTCCTCGGTGTTCTTTAGAGTGTGGGCTTGGCTCTGCGGGCCTTGAAGAATTCACTCAGTACCGTGCCGCATTCCTCGGCCAACACCCCGCCTTCATACAGCACCCGATGGTTGAGAAAGCCCTGGGTAAAAAACTGCCCCTGGCTTTGCACAATCCCGGCCTTGGGCTCCAGCGCGCCGTACACCACCCGCGCGATACGCGAATGCACAATCAAACCAGCGCACATGCTGCACGGCTCCAGCGTCACGTACAGCGTGCTGCCCACCAGCCGGTAGTTGCTGATCGTCTGCGCAGCGGCGCGAATGGCGACCATCTCGGCATGGGCGCTGGGGTCGTTGCCGCTGATCGGGCAGTTAAAGCCACGGCCGATGATTTCACCGCCTTGCACCAGCACCGCGCCCACGGGCACTTCGCCAAGTGCCGCGCCCTGGGCGGCAAGGGCCAGAGCCTCACGCATGAAGTGCTGGTCGCGGCTGCGGTCGATAATCGCTGCGGGGCGAATCTGGCGCATCACGCCACCTCGATGGCGGCCATCAGGCCGGTTTCCATATGGTCGATCACGTGGCAGTGAAACATCCACACGCCTGGGTTATCGGCCACCAACGCCACGCGCGCACGCTCGTTCTTGCCCAGCAGGTAGGTGTCGGTGAAATACGGAATCACCTTGTGGCGGTTCGAGGCGATCACCTTGAAGCTCATGCCGTGCAGGTGAATCGGGTGCTGGTACTGGGTCATGTTCTTCAATTCAAAAATGTAGCTCTTGCCCTTCTCAAGCCTGGCAATCGGGCGGTCGGCGCAGGTCTTGTCGGTGATGTCCCAGGCCTTGCCGTTGATCTGCCACAGGCTCGGCGGTTTGCCGTCATCCACCGACACGCTGCCGACCCACTCGAAATTGAAGTTGAGTTTCTCGGCATTGGCCAGGTCCGGCTCGGCAATCGGGTTGGCGGGCAGTGCTGGCGGCCATTCGCTCGGCGCGTCGGTATTGGCGACTGAACGGAAAGTGCCGAGACGCACCGGGCCGTTACGGATCGACAGCTCTTCACCCGCCGGTGGCGCCTTGATCGCCAGGCAAATGCGCATGCCCGGGCCCAGCCAGTATTCTTTGCCCAACGGGCGCGGCTCGATGGGGTTGCCATCCAGTGCGTAGATCTGCGCTTCAACGTCGGGGATGTTGAGGCGATACGTCAGGGTGTTGTCGAGGTTGAGCAAGCGCACGCGGGTGATCTGCCCGGCAGGCAGATCGATCACCGCCTGGGGCACGCCATTGATGGTCGACAACCGCCCGGCCGTGCCACCACGCGCCGCTTCACGGGGCACGCTGAAGGCGACAAAAGCGCCCTCTTCGTCCACGTGCCAGCTTTTCAGGCTCAAGGTGCATTCGTGTTTGAAACCGGTGGGCTCGCGCTCTTCAACAATCAGCGGGCCGACCAGGCCACGGCCGAGTTCTTCGCTGCTGTTCACATGGGGGTGATACCAGTAGCTGCCGGCATCGGGCACGCGGAATTTGTAGTCGAAATATTCACCGGGCAGTACCGGCAGTTGCGAGACGTAGGGCACGCCGTCCATTTCCAGCGGCAGGCGGATGCCGTGCCAGTGAATGGTGGTGGCGACCGGCAGGTGGTTGATAAAACGTACCCGCAGCCACTCGCCTTGGCGCACACGCAACTCGGTGCCTGGCGCCGAGGGGCCGAACGCCCAGGCTTCGGTCTTGTGGCCGGGCACCAGTTCCACGTCCAACGGTGCGGCAATCAGCTCGTAATCGTGGCCCGCGTTGGCCTCGGCGACTTTCCCCAGCCAGTAGCGATAGGCGCCACCGGCACCGACGCCCACGACGGCCAGGCCTGCCAGGCCACCCAGGATTTGTCGACGGGAAAAGGATCGGGACACAACAACCTCACGTATCTGCCGCAGGCCAGAGGCCCGCAAAGGGCAGATACGATACACCTGCATCGGCTAAACAGTAAGGCTTCGCATTGCCGCATGGCGAAAACGCCGATGAAGACTCTGAAGATTTCCTGTAGGAGCTGGCTTGTGTGGGAGCCGGGCTTGCCCGCGATACAGGCGCCTCGGTTTTTCAGTTTTACCGAGGTGATGCTATCGCAGGCAAGCCAGCTCCCACACAAGCCCGCTCCACAGGAGATTTCCAGTGTCTGATCAGTGCTTGGCAGCCGCCAGAATCAGGGCTTTCATTTCGGCAACCGCGCCTTTGAAACCGACGAACAGCGCATGCGCCACCAGCGCATGGCCGATGTTCAGCTCGTTGATGCCCTTGATTGCGGCCACGGCTTCGACGTTGTGGTAGTGCAAGCCATGGCCGGCGTTGACGATCAGGCCTTCGTTGAGGCCGCACTTGACGCCGTCGATGATGCGCTGCAGTTCCTCAGCCACTTCGGTGGGCGTGGTGGCATCGGCGTAACGGCCGGTGTGCAGTTCGATCGCCGGCGCGCCGACGCGACGCGACGCTTCGATCTGGCGCTCGTCGGCGTCGATGAACAGTGACACTTCGCTGCCGATCTTCGACAGGCGCTCCACCGCCGCCTTGATCCGCGCTTCCTGGCCGGCCACGTCGAGGCCGCCTTCGGTGGTGAGTTCCTGGCGGGTTTCCGGCACCAGGCAGATATGCGCCGGGCGGATGCGTTCGGCGAACGCCATCATTTCTTCGGTGACGCCCATCTCGAAGTTCATGCGGGTTTGCAGCACGTCCTTGAGCACCAGTACATCGCGCTCCTGGATGTGGCGGCGGTCTTCGCGCAGGTGCACGGTGATGCCGTCGGCGCCCGCTTCTTCGGCGTCCAGCGCGGCCTTGACCGGGTCGGGGTAACGGGTGCCCCGGGCCTGGCGCAGGGTGGCGACGTGGTCGATGTTGACGCCAAGAAGAATGCGATTGCTGGTGGTCACGGAAGCGCTCCTGAAAAGGGAAAGAAACGCTGCACAGCATACACGGGCTTGTCAGGGCTTTCGAAACAACTCGCGACTGACCAGCGGGCGCCCGCCCAAATGCACGGCCAGCGCCTGGCGCATCAGGCGCTTGGCGGCGGACAAGGCACCAGGGGCTGTCCAGTCCGCTTCGCTCATGGCCAACAGCTCGGTGCCCTGGAACAGGCCCGGTTGCAGCAGGTACACGCGCTCAAGGCCGGCGTCGACTTGCAGGCGGTACATACCGTCGGCGGCGATGGGGTCGCCGTGCAGGTCGTTGCTCAGTTCGAAGCCGTAGCCCAAGTCATCGAGCAGGCGCCATTCGAAGGCGCGCAGCAGCGGCTCCAGCGGGCGACCTTCGGCCAGGGCCATAAGCGTGGCGGCATAGTGATCGAAGACGGCGGGGTGCGGGTCTTCGGCGGGCAGCAGGCGGATCAACAGTTCGTTGAGGTAGAGGCCACTGAACAGCGCTTCGCCATTGAGCCAGGCCGAGGTGCCGACGCTCTCCAGGCGGCCGACGTTTTTCAGCTCGCCCTTGCCACGAAACTCCACGTCCAGCGCCACAAACGGCCGTGCCAACGTACCCGCTTTGCCCCGCGCACTGCGCAACACCGCGCGCAAGCGGCCTTGGGGCGTGAGGAAGTCCACCAAAGCGCTGGTCTCGCGGTAGGCGCGGCTGTGCAGGACGTAGGCGAGTTGGCTGGGGGGTGGGGTTTGGGACATGAGACGGGGAATCTCTAAAGAAGGAGAGCGCTTTTGTGGCGAGGGAGCTTGCTCCCGCTGGGCTGCGAAGCAGCCCCTATACCAGCCATAGAGTTACGTCAGGTAAAACGCGCCGACCTTGTTG
>NZ_WKDV01000005.1:0-184275 GCF_021605825.1 Pseudomonas sp. PA-6-3C | reverse complement strand
TTGAGGTCCATAGGTTTCAGCTCTTTCCAGGGCATGGTCAGATCCTCACGAAATCGACCCTGCCAGTTAAAAACTGTTACCTATGTGCGTGAACTGATTTGTAACCCATGTGGGTGAGTCATACCGGCGAAGACTTTTTGGTTACTTTTGTGTCTTTACAAAAGTGACCCGCTGTAAGAGCGGAACCATAGGCCGCCGTTACCGCAGCAACGGATATGTACACCGCCCACCCCCCACCGCCCACCGCGCCAAGGCAGTAAAGCTAACGCAACGGCCCCAACACCTGCCGATACCGCTCCACCCCCTGGGGCGTCTGCCTGACCAGGCTGATCTCCATGCCCAACGGATCCTCCCGCCGATTGCCACTCAGCTGCCGCCAACCCTTGTCCGCCTCCCACACCCGAACCTGCACATCACTGACCCCGCTCAACACCACAACCCCGCCTTTGGCCGCCGGCAACGGAAAGCGCTCCCGCGCAGGCGCCGCCGCACGGTACAGGCTGTCGCCCTTGAGCCACCAGCGCACGCGTTGCAATCCATCTCCGGCCACCGGTGCACTGCGAATCACCTCCAGCGTAAAACCCTTGCTGTCGGAGCTGCGCACCGTCACGGCGGCCAACCCGGCAGGTTTGGCGGTGTCGTCTTCGGTTGGGCCAGGCGCGCTCAGTTCCACGCTGGCGCGCAGGCTGACATCGCGTTGCAGCTGGTTCAACGCCCGCAACAGCGCTTCAGTCTGCTCCGTGCTGGCCTGCAGGTGCTGGTCGGCGCGGGTCACGCTGTCGAGCCCACGCCAGGCGATCAGGCTGACCACCGCCATCAGCATGATCGCCACCATTACTTCGATCAGGGTGAAGCCTTGCTGGGATGGGTTCATGGTTGAGTCACCACACGCATCAGCCCGGCCGCATCGCGCTGCAGGCTGAGGCTGTATTGGCCATCGGACAGCACCACGCGCACCGGCGGGCTGATCCATTCGGCGTCGAGTACGAGCACCCGCCCGGGTTCGATTGAGACCTGCATCGGCGTGTGTTCCCACGGGCGCGGGCGCAGTTGGCTGTCGCCCTTGAAGGTCTCGATACCTGAACCGTCATCACTGCGGCGGTTGAAGCCAAAGCCCTTGGCGTCGGCGCGCCAGGTGATGGGGCGCCCGTCCGCACGGGCTTCAGCCTGGGCCACTTGCAGCAGTTGGCTCAGGCGTTCGGCATCCTTGCGTAGCAGGTGCAGCGGGTCGGGCTTGATGGTCAGGCTGATGGCGGCACTGGCAATGCCGATGATCACCAGCACCACCATCAACTCGATCAGAGTAAAGCCTTGCTGTTTCATCGCCCGACTCCTGAACAACTGGTGAGCTTGTGAAATAAAAACGTGCGAATTGGCCTGTAGGCTGAAAGCACGCACAGACAGGAGGTCCCGCTCATGGCATTTGCTCTTCGATTTTCGCCCGCCCACGGTGTGCAGGCGCTGGCCTTGTTGGCGGCCCTGGCCGGGGTGGCGGTGTGGACGCCGTTGCTGCTGACATCCGCCGAGTCCCACACGCCCCAGGCCGCGCCCCAGACGCTGGCGGCGCGCAGTGACAACCCGGCGTTGCAGTGGTTTGCCAGCGCGCCCTCGGTGTTGCAGGTCAAAGTCTCGGGCGTGCTCGCCGGCGCGCGTGGCGCGGTGGCGATCCTCAGCCTTAACGATGGGCCGCCGCGCAGCTTCCTGCTCGGCGAGCGTTTGGGCCCCGGAGTGCGGCTGACGGCCATTGAAGGTGATGGCGTGGAGATCGAGCGCGGCGGCGAGAAGCTGCGCGTCAACCTCGACAAGTTGCCGGACGCGCCCGCATTACCGTCACTCACTCGGCCATGACCTGGGTCGCCAGACGCGCCAGCGGCGGCGCTTCGCGGCTGGCATCGAGCACCAGCAGGCTGACCTGAAACAGGCGGCCCTCGGCGTTGATGGTCTGCTCACAGCGCAGCTTCAGTCGGCCCTGGTCACAGTCGAAGGTCTTTTTGCCGCTGCGTAGCTGTCCGCCCAACCGCAGCTCCGCCAACCGACTTTGCCCGGCCAGCAACGCGATGGATTTGTCGCGCAGCAGGCCGTTGCTCTGGGTCATCAACCCGGCCACGCGCACGGCGGCCGCCATGGCCACAGCAATGATCGCCAGCGCCACCAGCACTTCAATCAGGGTAAAGCCTTGCTCCTTGCGGCGGCTGTACATGGCGCTCTCAAAGCCGGGAAACAGGCCCGCAGACTAGCGCCGGCAGTTGACCGATTAGCGACCAAACCTCCCGAGGATTTTCAATACGACTGACATGTGTTCTTGCAACACTGCGCCACGAAATGCACCCAAGCCAAGGAATGTCGAGATGGAAATCGCGCCCCTAACGTCCCCATTGCCAGGCCCGCGCGGCCAACGTGGCTTCACCTTGATCGAGATCATGGTGGTGGTGGTCATCCTCGGGATTCTGGCGGCGATGGTGGTGCCCAAAGTGCTCGATCGGCCCGACCAGGCACGGGCCACGGCGGCCAAGCAGGATATCGGCGGGTTGATGCAGGCGCTGAAACTCTATCGGCTCGACCACGGCAGCTACCCAAGCATGAACCAGGGCTTGAAAGTGCTGGTAGAACGCCCGGCCGACGCCAAGAACAGTAACTGGCGCGCCTACCTGGAGCGCCTGCCCAACGACCCGTGGGGCAACCCTTATCACTACCTCAACCCCGGCGCCAATGGTGAGGTCGATGTGTTCTCCCTGGGTGCCGACGGCAAACCGGATGGCGACGGCGTGAATGCCGATATCGGCTCCTGGCAGTTGTAAGGCCCGCCATGAACAGGCATTCGCCCGCAGCGGCGAAGCAGCGCGGCATGGCGATTATCAGCGCGCTGCTGATCGCGGCGGTGGTGGCGGTGATCGCTGGCGCCATGCTCACACGCCAGACCGTCTTCACCCGTAGCCTTGAGGCCGAGCAACTGCGGGTGCAGGGCCAGTGGCTGTTGCTGGGCGCGCTGGAACAGAGCCGCCTGTTGCTGTGGGACGCGCGTAAAAAGGATGTGTTGACCCGCCTCGACCAGCCGTGGGCACGCGCCCAGGGCGGTGTGTTTGAAGGGCGGCTGGAGGATGAACAGGGCAAGTTCAATCTGCGTAACCTAGTCAATCGCCAGCAACAAGATGACGAGCAATTGCAGCACTTCGAACGCTTGTGTCGGCTGATCGGCGTCGACCCGGCCGTGAGCCGTCGCATCAGCCAGCGGGTGATCGGCTCCTATGACCAGCGCGTTGTACACAAAGGCGCGTCGGATGAGCGCCTGCCGGCCAAATACCCGATGCTGCGCAGCCTCGATGACCTCAGTGGTATTGAAGGCATCGACCCACAGGTGCTGAGGCGCCTGCACGCTTTTGTCAGCGTGCTGCCCGGCAACACCTGGGTCAACGGCAATACCGCCAGCGCCGAAGTGCTCAGCGCGGTGGTGCCGCTGCTCAGCCTGGCCCAGGCCCAGGCGCTGGTGGCCGAGCGCGACAGCGGGCGCTGGTTTATCAACCGTGGCGACTTTGTTAACCGTCTGCGCATGCCCCAAGTGGCGATGGATTCGGTGCAGGTGGGTATTACCAGCGAGTGGTTCCGTTTGCAGGGCCAGGCCCGTCGCGAGCAACGCCGAGTGACGATCGAGGCGTTGTTGCACCGGCCCGAAGACCGCCAGCCGCAGGTGATCTGGTCGCGGGTGGGTGTATGAAGCGTTTGCGCATTGGCTTGCCGCCACTTGATCAACTGACGGTCGACAGCCCGGTGAACTTTGCCTGGCTGGACGCTGGCAGGGTGATCGCCGAGGGCCGCGAAAGCCTGAAGCAATTGGGCAAGCCCCGCCAGCCAGTGGACTGCTTCCTGCACCCGCGTGACAGCCTGTTGACCAGCCTGGAGTTGCCGCCATTACCCGCCGCCAAAACCGCTGCCGCCGTGGCCTGCGCCGCGCAGGCATTGATTCTTGGGCCAATCGATCAGATGCAGGTGGCTCACGGCCCGCGTGGCAGCGACGGTCTTGTGCAGGTGGCCTGGGTGCCCAAGGCCGGGCTGGCACAACTGGGCCAGGTACTGGCGCAGGTGCCGCTCAAGCTGCGCGGCCTTTACCCGGCGCCGTACGCCTTGCCGGTGGCCACGGCGGCACTGGACGATGGGCATTTGCTCACGCGACATAGCCTGCAACAAGCCACCGTGCATCCACTGGGGCAACACGCCCTGGATCAAACCCTTGATGTGCAGCTGGTCGAGGCTGCGCAGCGCTGGAGCGGCGCAGTGCCCGCCTGGGGCTTGCAGGGGCAGTTCAATCAACGTGCTACCGGCGGCTGGGGCAGGGCGCTGGCTTGTGCGGCGCTGGCCGTCATTATCTGGACCGTTGGCCTGAACCTGTACGCCGCCCGCCAAGCTGAAGAAGGCCAGCGGCTGAAGGCGCTGATGAGCCAACAGGTGCGCCAGGCCTTTCCCGAGCTGCCGGTGATCCTCAACCCTCTGCAGCAGGTGCGCCAACAGTTGGCGGCGCGGCAAAGCGGGGCGGCGGCTGATCCCGGCCAACGCTTTACCAGCCTGCTGCAACTGGCGGGCAGCCACTTGCCGTTTATGGTCGGCAGTGTCGACAGCCTGAGCTTTGAGCAGGGCCGTTTGCACCTGGGCCTGTTGGCCGACAGCCATAGCCCGGCGGCGCAAGGCGACTGGCAGGCGGCGCTGGCCGAAGCCGGTTTTGCCGCGACCCGTGATGAGCAAGGTTGGACCCTGGGGCCGGCAGACAACACCGTCACCCCGGAGGAGGACGACGATGAATAAGTGGCAGCAGGTGCGCAGTCAGTCCCATGTGTTCTGGACTGGCCTGGCCGTGCGTGAAAGACGCATGTTGGCCGGTGCCGGGCTGATCCTGGCGAGCCTGCTGACCTGGCTGGTGCTGGTTCAGCCGGCGCTAAAAAAAATCGACTATTGGCAGGTCGAAACCCCGAAGCTGCGCTCCCAGGCCGAAGCCTTGCAGGTGCTGTTGCAGGGCGTCGCGGCGCCGCGTCAGGCGGATGAAACCGCGCTGCGCCAAGCCCTCGACGGCGCCGGCCTGCAAGGTCATTACCAACTGCAGGCGCTGGCTCCTGGTGGCTGGCGGCTGACCTTCGAGAAGGCCCCGGCCGACCTTGTGGTGGACTGGCTGCTGGGTAACCCCCGTTCGTTTTCTTTGGAAGTGTCCGAGGCACGCTTGCAACGCGCCCCGGATACCGTCGACAACTCGGCCGGCACTGTGTCCGGGACCGTTCGCATGGATCAGGCGCTTGGCGCTAAGGAAGCTTCATGAAGTGGTCAGTCCCCAACTCCGCGCCTTTTCGCAAAGTCGCGCCGCTGCTATTGCTGGCCCTGAGCGCGTGCAGTAACCCGCAGTCACCCAAGCCTTTGCTGGTGGACAGCGAGCTGGGCCAGCCATTGGCCGACACGCGGCGCGGCGGCGAAACCGTGCTGGACCGCCAGCGCGAACCCGCGCCGGCCCCCCGCGTGCAGCACCCGGTGACCAACAGCGCCCGTGGCCATGCCCCGGCGGTGCTCAAGGCGCGCAACCCGCTGGGTGACCAGCCGGTACAGCTGAATTTTGTGGACGCCGATATCCAGGCGGTGGTGCGTGCCTTGTCCCGCGCCACCGGCCAGCAATTTCTGGTGGACCCGCGTGTAAAGGGCAACCTCACGTTGGTCAGCGAAGGCCAGGTGCCGGCGCATCAGGCCTACGAGATGTTGCTGGCGGCGCTGCGCATGCAGGGCTTCAGCGTGGTGGATGTGGGCGGCGTCGCCCAGGTGGTGCCCGAGGCCGATGCCAAGTTGCTCGGCGGGCCGATCTACAGCGCCGGCAGCAGCGGCATGCAGACGCGTACCTTTCGGCTGCAATATGAAAATGCGGTCAACCTGATTCCGGTGCTGCGTCCCATTGTGTCGCCGAATAACCCGATCAACGCCTACCCCGGCAACAACAGCATCGTCATCACTGACTATGCTGAAAACCTGGCGCGGGTGGCGCAGATTATCGACGGCATCGACACACCCAGCGCCATCGACACCGATGTGGTGAAGATCCAGAACGGCATCGCCGTCGATATCGCGGCCATGGTCGCTGAATTGCTGGAAACCCAGGGTGCCGACCAGACGCAAAAGATCAACGTGGTGGGCGACCCGCGTTCCAACTCGATCATCATTCGTTCCGGCAGCCCCGAGCGCACAGAGCTGGCGCGTAACCTGATCTACAAACTCGACAATGCCCAGAGCAACCCGAGCAATATGCACGTGGTGTACCTGCGCAACGCCCAGGCGGGCAAGCTGGCGCAGTCGTTGCGCGGGCTGTTGACCGGTGAGAGCGAGTCCGGGGTCAGCGATGAGGCCCGTGGCAAACTCAGCTCGATGGGCGGCGGCTCCCAGAACAACCAGGGCAGTAATACTCAGAACAGCAGCGGCACGCCCACCGGCAGTGGTGTGCAGTCGTCGGGCTACGGCCAGTCGAGCAGTTCGGGCAGCAGCGCCAACAGCAGCACCCCCAGCGATCAGAACACTGCGTTCAGCGCCGGTGGTGTGACGATCCAGGCGGACGCTACCACCAACACCTTGCTGATCTCCGCGCCCGACCCGCTGTACCGCAACCTGCGCGAAGTGATCGACATGCTCGACCAGCGCCGCGCCCAGGTGGTTATCGAAAGCCTGATCGTTGAAGTCAGCGAAGACGACGCCAGTGAGTTCGGCGTGCAATGGCAGGCTGGCAACCTGGGCGGCAAGGGCGGTTTTGGCGGCGTTAACCTGGGCGGCAGTGGGCTGGTCACCACCGGCAAGACCAGCATTGATGTGTTGCCCAAAGGGCTGAATATCGGCTTGGTCAACGGCAGCGTGGATATTCCGGGGATCGGCAAGGTGCTCGACCTCAAGGTGCTGGCCCGCGCCCTCAAGAGCAAAGGCGGCACCAACGTGCTGTCCACGCCGAACCTGCTGACCCTGGACAACGAAGCAGCGAGCATTTTTGTCGGCCAGACCATTCCGTTTGTCACCGGCAGTTATGTCACCGGTGGCGGCGGCACCAGCAACAACCCGTTCCAGACCGTACAGCGCGAAGAGGTGGGGCTGAAGCTGAACGTGCGGCCGCAGATTTCCGAAGGCGGCACGGTGAAGCTGGATATTTACCAGGAGGTCAGCAGCGTCGACACGCGCGCCTCGGTGGAGGCGGGCACGGTGACCCAAAAACGCGCGATCGACACCAGTATTTTGCTGGATGACGGGCAAATCATGGTGCTCGGCGGGTTGCTGCAGGACGGCTATAGCCAGAGCAATGACGCGGTACCGTGGCTGGCGGATATCCCTGGGTTGGGGGCGCTGTTTCGCAATGAAAAGCGCAGCGTCACCAAGACCAATCTGATGGTGTTTTTACGCCCCTACATTATTCGCGACAGTGGCGCTGGGCGCAGTATCACCTTGAACCGCTATGAATTCATGCGCCGCGCCCAGGGCGGGTTGCAGCCGGAGCACAGTTGGGCGCTGCCGGATGTGCAGGCGCCGCAGTTGCCTTCGGTGGAGAAGGCGATTCCCGGGGCGCAGCAGCAGGGGCCAAGGGCGGTGATTCGGGCAGTGCCGGTTTCTGGAAATTCGCAGCCATGAGTTCAGACAAAGATCAAACTGTGGGAGCTGGCTTGCCTGCGATAGCGGTGGGTCAGTTGAACATTTTTCAGCTGAAAGTCCGCTATCGCAGGCAAGCCAGCTCCCACATGTACGGTGGTGTATGAGTTTGCTCCCCTACGTCTGGGCCAAATCCCAGCGCATCCTCCTGCGCCCCACCGACACGGGCACTGTGTTGACCGTCTGCTCCTCAACCCCCGGCTGGTCGATCAGCGAGGTCCAGCGCCAATTCGGCCAATCACGCCTGGAGCATGTGCGCGACGACGAACTCGACGGCCTGCTCACCAGCGCCTACGCCGACACCGGCAGTGCCGCCGCCGTGGTTGGCGCGGCTGAGAACGAAGTCGACCTCGACCGCCTGATGCAGGACATGCCCGAAATCACCGACCTGCTCGACACCCAGGACGGCGCGCCGGTGATCCGCATGATCAACGCCTTGCTCACCCAGGCTGCGCGCGATGAAGCCAGCGATATTCACATCGAACCCTACGAAACCCATTCCGTGGTGCGCTATCGCGTCGATGGCACCCTGCGTGATGTGGTGTCGCCGCGCAAGGCGCTGCATGGCGCGCTGGTGTCGCGGATCAAGATCATGGCCCAGCTCGACATCGCCGAAAAACGCTTGCCCCAGGACGGTCGTATTGCCCTGCGGGTGGCGGGGCGGCCGATTGATATTCGCGTGTCCACCGTGCCGACGGGGCATGGCGAAAGGGTCGTGATGCGCCTGCTGGACAAACAGGCCGGGCGCTTGCAGCTGGAAACCCTGGGCATGCAGCCGCAACTGCTGGCGCGCCTGGATACCTTGATCCGCCAGCCCCACGGCATCGTGCTGGTCACCGGGCCGACCGGCAGCGGCAAGACCACCAGCCTGTACGCTGCCCTGGCGCGGCTGGATGCGAGCACCAGCAATATTCTCACCGTCGAAGACCCGGTGGAATACGACTTACCCGGTATCAGCCAGATTCAGGTCAACGCCAAGATCGACATGACCTTCGGCCTGGCACTGCGGGCGATTCTACGCCAGGACCCGGACATCATCATGATTGGTGAGATCCGCGACCTGGAGACCGCGCAAATCGCCGTGCAGGCTTCGTTGACCGGGCATTTGGTGCTCGCCACCTTGCACACCAATGACGCGGTGTCGGCGGTCAACCGCTTGATCGATATGGGCGTCGAGCCGTTCCTGTTGGCCTCGTCATTGTTGGGCGTATTGGCCCAGCGCCTGGTGCGGCGCCTGTGCCCGCATTGCAAGCAGGAAGACCCGGCGGCGCCTGGCACCTGGCGGCCGGTGGGGTGTGCGCAGTGCAACCAGATCGGTTACAGCGGGCGTACCGGCATCCATGAATTGTTCTGCGTTGATGACGATGTGCGCAGCCTGATCCACCAAGGCGCCGGCGAGCAGGATTTGCGCCTGGCTGCACGTCGCGCCGGCATGTTCAGCATGCGCGAGGATGGCGAGCGCTGGGTACGCAGCGGCGCCACCGCAGTCGAAGAAATCCTGCGCGTGACACGGGACGCCTGATGAATCGCTATCGTTACGAAGCCGCCGATGCCAGCGGCAAAATCGAAGCCGGGTACGTGGAAGCCGACAGCCAGAGCGCGGCGTTTGCCCAGTTGCGCAGCCGTGGCTTGACCGCGTTGCAGGTACAGATTGAGGGTAATCAAGCGGCGGCCGGCGGCGGCAGCCTGTTCACGCCCAAACTGTCGGACAACGATCTGGCCTGGGCCACGCGGCAACTCGCGAGTTTGCTGGGCGCAAGCCTGCCGTTGGAGGCGGCGCTGAGTGCCACGGTGGAGCAGGCCGAGAAAAAACACATCGCCCAGACCCTGGCCGCCGTGCGCGGCGATGTACGCGGCGGCATGCGTTTGGCCGACGCCTTGGCGGCGCGGCCACGGGATTTTCCATCGATCTACCGGGCCTTGATTGCGGCGGGGGAGGAGTCCGGTGACCTGGCCCAGGTGATGGAGCGCCTGGCCGATTACATTGAGGAGCGTAACAACCTGCGCGGCAAGATCATGACGGCGTTCATCTACCCCGGCGTGGTCGGGTTGGTGTCCATTGGCATTGTGATTTTCCTGTTGAGCTATGTGGTGCCGCAGGTGGTCAGCGCGTTTTCCCAGGCGCGCCAGGACCTGCCGGGGCTGACCCTGGCGATGCTCAATGCCAGCGACTTTATCCGCGCCTGGGGCTGGTTGTGTTTTGCCTTGATTGTCGGTGGGTTTTGGGGCTGGCGCCTGTACCTGCGCAACCCGCTGGCGCGGCTCAATTGGCATAGCCGGGTGCTGCGCTTGCCGCTGATCGGGCGGTTTGTGTTGGGGCTCAATACTGCGCGGTTTGCGTCGACCCTGGCGATTCTCGGCGGCGCCGGCGTGCCGTTGCTGCGGGCATTGGAGGCGGCGCGCCAGACCTTGTCCAATGACCGCCTCAGCCAGTGCGTCAACGATGCCACCGCCAAGGTTCGCGAAGGCGTTAACCTGGCGCCTGCATTGGCAGTGGAAAAGGTCTTCCCGCCGGTGTTGATTCACCTGATTGCCAGCGGCGAAAAAACCGGTTCACTGCCGCCGATGCTTGAACGTGCGGCGCAGACCTTGTCCCGCGATATCGAACGCCGGGCGATGGGCATGACGGCGTTGCTGGAGCCGCTGATGATTGTGGTGATGGGGGCGGTGGTGCTGGTGATTGTGATGGCGGTGTTGTTGCCGATCATCGAGATCAACCAACTGGTGACCTGATTGCACCCGGTCAAATGTGGGAGCTGGCTTGCCTGCGATGGCATCAACTCGGTGTGCCTGATGTACCGAGGTATCTGCATCGCAGGCAAGCCAGCTCCCACATCTGGGTCGGTTTTATTCAGTTGATTCTGCTCGCTCCCTATATGCATCACTGCAACCTCGGGTTCCTCATTCCGTCACATCCAACCCACTGCGACACAGCCCACACCGCATCCAGCAAAACCCCGCTGAAACCTCGCTGTCACCTGCCTTGAAATCGCTCAAAAGCATGACCGAAACACCCGAGAATCTTTCGTAAAATCAAGCGCTTCCTCCCGAGGTTTTTTCCTTTTGCTGTCATCGGATGCTGCGAAATTGCCTACCCATGGCCTCAACCCCAGCCACCCCCGGAACACGGCTTGGGACCGAAGCCATAGCGTCATGCAAGAGCCCTCTACCCAAACGTACAAACACGACGAAAGGAGATTCTTCATGTTTAAGCGCACTATGATCGCAGCCTCTTTGGTAGTTGCAGCACTGGCTTCCGCCCAATCCATGGCCGCAGTGGTCGGTGGCGGTGCCACCCTGCCGGAAAAACTCTACGGCAGCACGGCCACTTCGACCACGGCTACCGGCATCCTCTCTGCCACCGTCCCTGGTTTTAACCCCTATATCGGTGTAGGCAGCGGCGACGGCAAAAAGGCCTTCTTCGGTAATGATTCGACCAAGCTGAAACTGGCTGCCGGCATCACCGTTGACTATGCGGGCAGTGACTCGATCGTTAGCGTTGCGGAACTGGCGGCTTATAATGCTGACGCCGTGAACGGCCGTGCCGCCTACGGCCCGTTGATTCAAATCCCGGCCGAGGCCACGTCGGTGACAGTGCCTTACCACATCGACGGCAAGACATCGCTGCAGCTCAGCAGTGGCCAGTTGGCTGATATCTTTGCCGGCAAAATCACTAACTGGAACCAGGTGCTATTCAACGGGGCTGCGGGTCCAAACCTGCAGATCAAAGTGGTCTATCGCCAGGAAACCAGCGGCACTACCGAGATCTTGACCAACCACCTCAAGGCGGTAAAACCTGCTTCGGTGCCGGCTGTCAGCAACAGCTTCGTCACCGCCATCGGTTTTGACCCAGCCACCAGCGCTCCGGCCGGCTCAAGCTACATCGCGGTCACCGGCAGTCAAGGTGTTGCCACTGCCATTACCAATAACAACGGTGCCATCGGTTACGTCAGCCCTGACTATGCACAGTTCAACAGCGCTGCCGCTGTTGCTTCGGTCAACGGTTTCCTGCCGACTGAAGTCAACGTTCAAGCCAGCCTTGACGGTGTTGTACCTCCGGTTCTTGGCAGCGACGAAGCCAAAAATCCTTTGAACTGGGTCCCTACGTTTCCTAACCCTACCGCAGGCTACCCCATTGTGGGCTACACCAACCTGGTCTTCAGCCAGTGCTACAAAGACACCACTGACACCGCGCGTATCCGTGTGTTCTTGAACCGTCACTACACCGGTTTGAACAACGCAACCACCAGCAGCCACTCGTTCATCCCGTTGTCCGCTACTTGGCAGAAAGCTGTCCACGACAACTTCTACGCCACCACCAGCGCCCTGCGCCTGGGCGACACCAACACCTGCAACGGTATTGGCCGTCCGCAGTAAGCCCCGTCTCGACAGGGTTTGCCCCACAACCGGCAATGACTTCGCGTCATTGCCGGTTTTGTCGTTTCCTCGCCCAACCAGCCAGTTGAACCGCACTGCGTGAACATTGTGTGACAACAGTTCGGTCGCGCCCCCCGGCAACTGCCTTAAGCAATAACCCCGACACGTGGCCGCGCAGTGTTTGCGTGCCCGTCGTTCGCCTGACCCGTCAAAAGGACCTGTAAGTGATGCGTTCCCGACTGAAGCTGCCTGCTACCCGTGCCGACAAGGTGCCTGCCACCTCAGGTCAAGTGTTGCTGCTCAAACCCCTGGCCCAGGTCATTGCGCTGCTGGTGTTTGCCGGTGGTGCCCACGCGGCGCAGCCTCAGGCGTTCAGTTCGGGCTGGTTTTCGGCCAAGGGCGCAGCGCAAACGGCCGGCAGCGCACGACCGGGTGTGGTGATGCCGGGAACGCCGCCGCCGTTGTCCCAGCAACAGCGCGGCAACGAGCAGTTGCAGCGCTCCTTGCAGAACCTCAATACCAGCGTCGCCGCGATTGCCGCGCAACAGGCCGTGCAGGCCGCTGCCAGAAGCAGCGCGGGCGCGGCGCCGCAGAGCATCCACAACGGCCTGGGTGGTAATGGCTTGAATGTGGTGATTGGCGCAGATGGCAAGCCGCTGTTCGTCAACGCCGAAGGGCCGGTGCAGACCGATGCCAACGGCAAGACGCTGGTGTCGATCAAGCAGACGGCCGACAAGGCGATCCTCAATTGGCAAACCTTCAACGTGGGCCGCGACACCACCGTGCAGTTCCAGCAGAACAGCGATTGGGCGGTGCTCAACAAGATCAATAACAGCACCGCGCCTAGCCAGATCCAGGGGGCGATCAAGGCCGACGGCACGGTGATGATCGTCAACGGCAACGGCGTGGTGTTCAGCGGCAGCAGCCAGGTCAATGTGCGCAACCTGGTGGCGGCAGCCACCGGGTTCAGCGATGAGCAATTCACCGCCAGGGGCCTGTACAGCGCCAGCAACAGCGCGCCGAGTTTTGCCCAGGCCGCCGGCAATGTGACGGTCGAGCGCGGCGCGCAGATCCAGACCCAGGTGCCCGCGACATCGACGGCGGGTGGCGGTTATGTGCTGTTGCTGGGCAAAGAGGTGGCAAACGCCGGGAGCATTTCCACCGCGCGCGGCCAGACTGTGCTGGCGGCGGGCGACAGCTTTGTGATCAAGAAGGGCTACAGCACCGACGGCAATGTTGCTTCCACTACACGCGGCAACGAAGTCAGCGTCACCGGCAGTGGCAAGGCCAGCAACACGGGGTTGATCCAGGCCTCTACGGGGGACATCACCCTGACCGGCCAGCAGGTGCTGCAAAACGGCGTGGTGCTTTCAAGCTCCTCGGTGGAAGCACGTGGCACCGTGCATTTGAAGGGCACCGGCAGCAACGCCAGCGTAAGCCTGGGCGAGGGCAGCCTCAGCGCCATTGTGCTCGACAGCAGCAACGCCCTCGACAGCCAGCGCGCCGGGTTGATTACCCCGGCGGCTGACCAGGCCGGTAACGTCGTGCCGGCTGACGTGTACCGGCGCGACCAATCCCTGGTGGAAATCACCAGTGACGGCACGGTGGACTTTCGCAGCGGCTCCCTGACGCTGGCAACGGGTGGTCAGGTCGGCGTGAAGGCGGCGCAGCGCAGCTTGCTGCGTGACGGCGCAGTGATCGACGTGTCCGGCGCCATCGGCGTCAAGTTGGCGATGGAGTCCAACAGCGTCAAGGTCAATATCCAGGGTAACGAGCAGCGCGATGCGGCGGTCAACCGTGACGGCAAAACGCTGAACAACAACGATGTGTGGGTGGATGTCCGCGACCTGATTTTTGTCCCGGCCGGCACCAATGGCTATGCCACCGACCGCTGGTACACCGCGGGCGGCCTGCTGGAAGTGGGCGGCTATCTGGGCACGCGCAACCACGGCATTGGCGAATGGATGGCCCAGGGTGGCACCGTGACGTTCAGCGGCAAGGACGTGGTGACCCGGCAGGGTTCGCAGATCAACCTGTCGGGCGGCACCCTTGATGTGCAGGCCGGCAAGATCCAGCAAACCTGGCTCAAAGGCCCTGATGGACGCTTGTACGAGCTGTCCAGTGCGCCGGGGGATTTGCTTTATACCGGGATCTACAAGGGTTACGAAGACCACAGCCAGCGCTGGGGCGTGACCGACTATTACTACAACCCGCTGATCGCCCCGCGCGAGCGCAGCGAAGCCGGCTATACCGTCGGGCGCGATGCCGGGCGCCTGGTCGTCAGTACTGCCGGCGCCGTGCTGGAAGGGCAAATTGTCGGCGACACCTACCAGGGTGAGCGCCAGACCCAGGCTGCGCAAAAAGGCCTGGACGGTTACCTGCAATCGCAAAAAGCCGTGGCCCGTGGCGCCGCCCTGGTGGTGGGCAGTTATGTGCCGTATTACGTCAAGGACAGTGCCCAGTTGCAGTATGCCTTGGGCGCGGACGCCAACACGGCGAAGAACGTGGTGCTGGGGCCAAGGGCCGCTGCCGTCGCGGCCGGGTTGGACTTGAACAGCGCACTGCCGGCTGATCGAGTGTCGACGTTGTATCTGGACAGTGAGGCGTTGAGCGCGACGAAACTGGGATCGATCAAGGTCGCCAGCACCGGCTCGATTCTGGTCAATGGCGCTCTGGAGGTGGAGCCCGCCGGTGACATCACCTTGTTTGGTCCCAAGATCGAGGTCAATGCCAACCTCACCGCGCATTCCGGCAGCCTGCAGCTGGGCAACGTGCAGGCGCAGATTACGCCGACCGGCAAGAACGACGTGACCCTTGGTGGTCGCGGCAGCTTGGTTGTCAATGCTGGCGTGTCGCTGGATACCAGCGGTCTGTGGAGCAACCAGTTGCTCAGTGTGAGCGACAGCAGCCGGTTGCCTTACCTCAACGGCGGCAACGTGGCCTTGCGCAGCAGTGGCGATGTGAGCCTGGCAGCCGGCAGCCGGGTGGACGTGTCTTCCGGCGCGGCCCTGGATGCCAGGAACCAACTGATCGGTGGCAAGGGCGGCGACGTCACGCTTGCGGCCAACGCCAACAGTGCAGACAGCCGCGGCAACCTGGCCCTCAACGGCGAGTTGCTCGGCTATGGCGTCAGTGGCGGCGGGCGCTTGAGTGTGCAGGCCGGCAAGGTGCTGATCAGTGATCAGCCGGCCGCGCCCCAGGCGGGCACGCTGCAACTCGACAGCGGGTTCTTCAACAAAGGCTTTGGTGCCTACGACATCACCGGCAACGAAGGTTTGTTAGTGGCCGACGGTACTCAGGTCGACGTGACTGCGCCGGTTTACCGCCTCAATGACACCGCGCAAAACCTGGTGAGCGGCGCCGACCCGCGCAGCGCACTGCAAATCTGGACCCCGCCGCAATACCGCGAAACCCCCACCAAAGGCCAGCTGACGCCACGCAAAGGCGCCAGCCTGAGCCTGCAAGCCGGCACACCATTGTCCACTGCCGCGCAAATGGCAGTGGTGCAGGCGCGCATTGGCCAGGGCGCGGTGATCAACGTGGATCCGGGCCAGTCCATCGGCGTGCGCAGCATTGGCCAGTTGACCGTGGACGGCACGTTGAATGCCTGGGGCGGCACTATCACCCTGGGTGGCGTCAGCGTGCAGCCCACGGTGGCCGATGGTGTTGAGGCCAAAGGTCACGACCGTTCGATCTGGGTCGGCGAACACGCCGTGCTGGACGTGGCCGCACGCGCAGCCACGGCTGTCGACAGCCTGGGGCGGCGCTACGGCGTGGTGGGCCAGGGCGGCACTATCGTGATTGGCGGGCTGATCGACCCGGCCACCGGAATCGCCAGCGCGGCCAACCTGTTTGTGGTGGTGCGCGAAGGCGCACGCCTGGACGCCTCTGGTAGCCAGGCGCTACTGGACATGTCCGGTGCCGGCCCCACAGTGGTCGCCAGCCGTGGCGGCAACATCTCCCTGGCTTCCAACAATGGCCTTTATCTGGACGGCACGCTTAGCGCCAACAGCGGCGGCGCCGGTGCGGCGGGTGGCAGCCTGAACGTGGCCCTGGAAGCGCCGTTGTACCTCGATACCGCCGTTGCCCGTGTGCGCCAGGCGCGTGAATTGATCGTCAGTGCCGCCGATTCAGGCGCGCCTTTACCGATCGGCAGTACGCCCGAAGCGGTGGCGGGCGGCTTGACCTACGGGTACGGACGGCTGACGGCCAACCAGGTCAGCGCCGGCGGTTTCGACAACCTGTCGCTGCTGAGCAACGGCCTGATCAGCTTTGACGGTGATGTGTCCTTGCGTCTGGGGCAGAGCCTGAGCCTGTATTCAGGGGCCATGGCTTTGACCGATAGCGCCGCGAAGCCGTCTCAGGTGTTTTTGACCGCACCCTATGTGCGCCTTGCCGGGGTGGGCAACAACAACAGCGCCACCGACAGCCTGGTGCGCCCGACGGTCCAGGGCGGCGTTTCCACTCAAGGTACGGCTGGCCTGTTGAGCGTCGAAGCGTCGAACGTGCTGGATGTGCGTGATAGCGTCAATTTCGGCGCCCATGCCGAGCGCTCCAAAGCGTTGGCCAACGGTATTGACCGGCGGGCCTTTGACCAGGCTCATTTGGTCAGCCAGGGGGATATGCGCTTTCTGGCCCGAAGCGCCGACAAAACCCAAACCGCCCTGACCACCCAAGCCGACCTGAACCTGATCGCCGCGCAGATTTACCCGGCGACCGGGGCCGTTGCCGAGGTGACGGCAGGTAACACCGGCGGTGAATTTGACCCGGCGCGTACGTTGCGCATTGGCCGGGTGCGCAGTACGGACCCGGCGCTGCCTTACTCAGTGTTCGGCAGCCTATCGCTGAACGCCTCGACCATCGAGCAAGGCGGTGTGCTTCGCGCGCCTATGGGCAGTCTCAGCTTGGGTGTGGACGGTGGTATTACGCGCGCTACCAAAGTGATCAATCTGTTGCCGGGCAGCCTGACCTCTGTCAGCGCAGGTGGCCTGGTGCTGCCTTATGGTGGAACAGTCGACGGCGTGACGTGGCGCTACGACGGCAAGCAGGTAGAGTTGTTGGGCGTTGGCGGCACCCGCAGTACAGGTAATGCGGCGGTGGGTGTGCAACTGGCGGGCGGCTCGCTGAATGTGCAACGGGACGCAGTGCTGGACCTTTCCGGTGGCGGCCAATTGCTTGGCGCGGCATTCGTTTCCGGGCGCGGCGGTTCCACGGATGCGCGCTACAACCCCTTGGTGCAAATCGGAGCGGACGGACGCTTTTCCTTACCGGGCCTGGCCACCAACCCCATCTATGCGATTGTCCCCGGCAGCCAGCCCTGGGTAGCGCCGAGCGGCGGCGAAGCGGGCGCGACCCAGCCTCTGGTCGGCCAGCAAATCAATATCGGTGCGGGTGTGCCTGGCCTGCCACAGGGGACCTACACCTTGCTGCCGTCCACTTACGCCCTGTTGCCAGGGGCGTTTCGGTTGGAGATCAACGGCTTGGCCGCGCCGTTCGCCAGCGGCGCGATGCACAGCGCCGCGGCCATGAATAACGGTTCCTGGTCAACCGAAGGCTTGCTGTCGGTTGCCGGTACTCACATTCGTGACAGTTTATCGAGCCAGTTGATTGTCACTCCGGCTGAGGTATTGCGCCGTTATTCCCAGTACAACGAAACCGCTTACGCAGACTTTATTCGCGCGGATGCGGCACGCCTGGGTGTGCCACGTGCTGCGCTTGAAGCCGATGCCAAAACCCTGAGATTGCGACTGGTGGGCGGTCAAAAAGACCTGGGGTTCAGCTTTGATGGTGAGGGGCGCTTCAAACCCGCACAGGGCGGTTTTGGCGCCACTGTTGCGGTGCTGTCCAGTGGCGACATAGAAGTGGTTTCTGACACCGCAACGGCCAGTAGCGCTGCATTGATGGCGTCGGTGCGGGCCAGCGACTTGAATGCCTTGGGGGCTGCCCGTTTGGTGGTGGGCGGTGAACTGACGGTGGTGTATGGCCAAGGTGGCAACTTCGTCAGGTCCGACCTGGCAGCCATCACCGCGAGCTCGGTGGTTGTGCGCCAGGACGCGACCCTGGCGGCGCCGGAAGTGTTCCTGGTGTCGGGCAGGTCATCGGGCGCGATTGAAATCGAGCAAGGTGCGTCGATCAATACCTTGGGGCGCGGCAAGGCCGCCTATGACTCCGATGATGGTTTTATCTACCGGCCGGGCACCCGCAGCGTGTTGGCAGTCTCCAATGGACGTTTGCAGATGCTGGCGCCGGTAAACGGTGACGGCCCCAGTGGGCCGGGCAGCATTCTTATCGGCCAATGCAGCCTGAGTGCCTGCAGCGGCGACGCATCACTCTATTCCGAAGGCTCGATAGCCTTTGCCACCACCAACCGGTTTGCCTTGAGTGACAGCGTGCGCTATGGCACCCGCCATCTGGCCCTGGCGGTGGGTGGGATCAACGTCGGCAGTGCCCAAGCGCTGGCCGACGCCGCTGCGCGGGGTGTGCTGCCGTCGGGCCTGACCCTCAACCAGCAGGTGCTGGACCGCCTGCTGCGCGGCGATGCTTCCAGCGGTGCACCGGCCTTGCAAAGCCTGGCGCTGACCGCCGGGCAATCGTTGAATTTTTATGGCAACACCACGCTGAGCACCCTCGACAGTTCGGGTAAGTCGCTGCTCGATGAGCTGCTGCTGACCACGCCTGCGATCTATGGGTACGGCAGCGCCAGTGATGTGGCGCTGATCCAGACCGGCACCCTGGTATGGGGTGGCGCCACCAGCACACCGCCAGCCGTGATCAGCAATGGGGCGGGTACCGGCAGCGGCACCCTGGCGTTGCAGGCCCGGCGCATCGCGTTCGGTTATGGCCGCGATGCCCAGCCCGACAGCCTGGCCAACAATGGCCGCATGACGCTGGGCTTTGCCACGGTCAACCTCAACGCCAGCGAACGTATCACGGCCAACCACAAAGGCAGCCTGACGGTACATCAGGCCCAGGGTGCGTACGAGGCCGGCAAAGGCTTCGCCTACAGTGGCGGCAACCTGAACATCAGCACGCCGTTGTTGACCGGCGAAGCCGGCTCGGTCAATCGCATCACTGTCGGTGGCGCGTTGACTGTGCGGGCCCCGGCCAGCGGCACAGCGCCGGTAGAGGCGGCGGCCATCGACGCCTTGGGCGCCGAGCTGCTGCTGTCCGGTCGCAGCGTGGCGCTGGATACCTCGGTGGTGCTGCCGAGCGGCAAGCTCACCCTCAGCGCCGATGAAGAACTGACCCTTGGCGCGGCTTCACGCCTGGACCTCAGTGGGCGCAAAGTGCAAATCAGCGATGTGAGTAAATACAGCTGGGGCGGTGATGTCAGCCTGGAAAGCCGTCATGGCAACATTCGCCAGGCGACAGGCGCGTTGATCGACGTGTCTGCGCAATTCAATCAGGGCGGCTTGCTCAAGGCTGTGGCGGTGGACGCCGGTGCCGGGCAGGTCGACTTGCAAGGGCAGGTTCGCGGCGCCAGCAGCGGTTATTACGATGCCGGTGGCACTCTGGTGCCGTACAAAGCCGGTGGGGTGGATATCCGCGCGCAGCAGGTAGGGGACTTTGCCGCCTTGAACCAGCGCTTGAACCAGGGCCAGGTCGTTGGCTCGCGCAGCTTCCAGCTCAAGCAGGGCAACCTGGTGATTGGCGATGAACTCAAGGCCAATCAAGTCAATGTCTCGATGGATAACGGCAGCCTGACGGTGCTGGGCACCATCGATGCCAGTAGCGAGCGGGTCGGCAGTATTCGCCTGGCCGGCAAGCAGGGCTTGACCCTTGCCGGCAGCGCGCTGCTGGATGCGCACGGCAGCGTATTGCGGGTCGACAGCTACGGCAAGATCATCGATGCGCCGAACCGGGCGATGGTGGAACTCAACAGCGGCGATGGTCAATTGACCTTGGCCGATGGCGCGCGTATTGACCTGCGCCACGGCACCGCTGCGGCCTTGGGCAGTGGTCCGGGACACTCCGACGGCGTGGCCCGGGGCACGCTGGAATTGAACGCACCGCGGCTCAATGCCAATGACGTGGCCATCGACGCCAGCGGGCAGGTCAACATCCAGGGTGCCCGCGCCATTGCAGTCAACGCGGTGGCCCGTTACAGCGATGCGCCGGTGGGCACAGAACCGTCGGCCAGTGGCCGACCGTATCAGGTGATTGACCAGAACTACCTCACGCAAAAGCACGCGCTTGCCGAGGCTTTCATCAACAACGCCCTTAACAACGCCGGGCTGATGCAGGGCAAGCTCGCGGGCTTGAATAACAGCCGTTATACCGAGGCGTTCCACTTGCGCCCAGGTGTGGAGATCGTCACCCAGGGCGACTTGGTGGTGAGCGGCGACCTGGACCTTTCCGGCTACCGTTACGCCAGCGTCAACCCCAACACGCCGAAGACTTCGGTGTACGGCTCGGGCGAGGTGGGCAGCCTGGTGGTGCGTGCCGGTGGCAACCTGGATGTCTACGGCAGTATCAACGATGGCTTTGCGCCGCCTCCGAAGACGCCGGACGATAACGGCTGGGTGCTGACGCCGGGGCTGCAAGGGTTCGGTGCCGATGTGATTGTGCCCGGCCCTGGCGTGGTACTCGCCAATGGCAGCGCATTCCCCACGGGCAAGACCCTCAACTACCCGTTGCCGATCCAGGCGACGACATTGGCCCAAGGCACTGTGCTGCCGACCCAGGGCACACTCGATGCACCACTGACCCTGCCGGCCAACACGGTGTTGAGCGCGGCGGTGCGCGACAGTGGCGGCAACCTGTTGTACGCCGCGGGCACCTTATTGCAGCAGCCTGTGGTGCTGGCGGCCGGAACACAACTGGAGGCGGGCACGGTCTTGGCCGGCGCGGCTTCGCTGCGCGCCATGACCTGGCCGGCGGGCGTGCCACTGCCCAGCCGTGGGGGCGTGACGGGCAGTGCAACGGACGGTGTGTTGCTGGCCGGTGACATGGCCCTCAAGGTCGGGGCGCTGATTCCGTATGGTACAGACGTCAAGTTGCCCAATGCTGCGGTGTCGGTACCGTTGCGCACCGTGACCGGCGCCACGGCGCGCCAGAACTGGGCCGTGGCACCGATGCTGGCCGAGGGCTCGCAGTCGTGGTCATTGCGCCTGGTGTCCGGTGCCGATACCCAGGCGGCTGATACCCGTGCGATCCAGCCAGCCTACGCCGGCGACTTGACCCTGGCCGACACGCACTACGGAATCTATGAGACCCACGACAAAATCATCATCCCGGCGCAACCGGCGCGGCCGGGTGGGGCATGGTACTGGAGTGATTTGGCCGCCGAGCTGTTCGGTTACGAGGCAGGGACTCCAGTGTCGCAGTCCGAGTCGGGATTGTGTGATGAACCCGACATGTGTATTCGCGTCAAGTACGTATGGAGCGACCTCGGGGAACTCTTCGGCTTTGTACCGGGCCAGCCGGTATCGCCTCAGGACGAAGGCACCTGCGACCCTGATTTGTGCGTTTCCCTGGGCGAACCGATTCCAGCAATACCTGAGCAGGTCACCATCGGGCCGGTGAAACGGGTCTCACCCGTGAGCCAGCACTTTAGCGTGCTGCGCACCGGCACCGGGGATCTGGACTTGATAGCCGCGGGCAATGTGGCGATGAAGTCGCCCTATGGTATTTATACCGCCGGCGCCTCCAGTGCTTCTCGTGCAGGCAGTGCCGCCGCTGAGTTTGATCGCGCTCGCGCCACCTCAGCGGATGGAACGGTGCTGGGCAGCGCGGCCAAGGCGTATGAAACGCTTGTCGATAAAAGCAGCCCCTATGCCGCTTGGTATCCCGATGGGGGCGGCAATTTGTTGTTGCGCACGGGTGGTAGCCTGACAGGCGATGTTTGGACGCCGCTCACCGACGCGATCATGCCCAATGACGGTCGCACTCAACTCAACAGTGCGAACCTGGGCAATTGGTTGTGGCGCCAAGGTACCGGAAACACTGCGGGTGTGACCCCGACACCTGCCAGTTGGTGGATCAATTTTGGTACTTACGTTAAAAGCGACAGTGGTGCCAACATCGAACTCGAAGACCGCGCACAGATAAACCTGCTTCCACGCCTGGTGGGGTTCACAGGTGTAGGCACCCTGGGCGGTGGCAACCTGACCCTGGACTTGGGCAGCGATGCCGGCATGCTCGTTCGTCGCGGCGATCCCGGTGCAGTCAGAGCACCGCGCAGCGAAGGGTTGGTGCTGGCTGTTGGCAGCACTGGCCGGGTGGTCGACGGGCAATTGCTGCTCACCGGTGGCGGTGATCTGGATGTGCGCATGGGCGGTGATTTGAACCCCGGGCTGGATGCCCGCGCGAGCCGTGATAAATCCGCTACGTTGTCAGCCGATTATAAAGCGCAGGTGCTCAGCCTCAACGGCGTACTGACCAACCTGCGTGGTGCATTGAACCTGCAAGCAGGCAGCCTGGGGGGCATTGCCTTGAACTACGGTGAAGTGCCCGGATCTCAGGATGCCAAGGACAGCCGTGCTTACTCACCGTACACCGCCAGCCTGGGCACGGCCACGGGCGGTATCACGTTGATGTTGGGGGACGCCACGGCCAACCTGTCGACCCGAGGTGACTTGGTGCTGGCGGGGACAGGCGATCCAGGACGTGTTTCTACCGAAAATACCCAGGCATTCAGTTACAACGGCACAGACTATGGCAATGGGACCACCTGGTTCTCGCTGTGGACCGATCGCACGGCCATTGACCTTTTTTCCGCAGGTGGCAGTTTGACGCCTAGCGTGCAGAGCATGTCGCTTGCCAGGTCAGGCATCCTTGCACCTTTGCAAGGGCAGAACTACTCAAGCTCCGATGGGCGTTTTATCTTCCCTTCCAAACTGGGCGTGGTGGCAGCCAATGGCAGCATCTATCTCGGTGCGTCCGCGTTGGGCGTTGGCCCGCTGCCCAATAATCCCGTTTACTCGTTATTGCTGGCGCCATCGAGCCAGGGGCGGCTGGCGATGTTGGCCGGCGATTCCATCTACGCCAGTGGCTATGCAGTCAACCAGTCGGGTGACAGCCTGAGTTCCATAGCGACGCCTTTGGCGCCAGCCTTTGTTGGCAGGAACGGGTTCAATCGCGTCATCGACAACCTGGGCGGTGACGCGATACAGGCTGATCTTTCCTTGTTTGCCTTGCGCAGCCCAACCGATCTTGCGCGCCCGCCAGCCCAGACACAGCCGGCCAGGTTTTATGCCAATCAAGGCGATATCGTCGGCTTGCGCAGTGGTGAAATCATCACGTTCAGCAGCGGTCGGCAAGGGCAGGTCCGCTATGAATCCGCAGGTCCGGTGTGGATGCGAGCGGGGCGCGATATTGTCGGCTCAGGCACGTATCTGGGCACATCCACGGTGTTTCCGGCGTTGCTTGCTGACAACGGCGACTACATAGGCGAAAGCCGCGGCAACCTGTTCGTGCATAACCGTCCCGAGGATGTCTCGGTGGTGTCTGCCGGACGCGACATTATCTACAGCAGCTTCAACGTCGCCGGCCCCGGCACCCTGGAAGTCAGTGCAGGGCGTAATCTGTTGATGGAAGACAAAGCCTCCATCACCAGCCTGGGCCCGGTGGCGGTGGGGGATTCCCGGCCAGGTGCGTCTATCGTGCTGGAAGCCGGGGTAGGGCCTAATGGCCTGGATTACCTGAAGTTCGTCACGCCTTACCTGGACCGCGCCAACCAAGCGCTCGACGGTGTGCCCCTGGCCGGGCAGACGGGCAAGGTGGTGAAAACCTACGAGACCGAACTGCTGCAATGGCTCAAGGAACGCTATGCCTTCAGTGGTGATGCCGATCAGGCGCGGGCGTACTTCGCCGGCCTGGGGCCTGAGCAGCAACGCATTTTTGCGCGCTCGGTGTACTTCGCCGAAGTGCGCGCGGGCGGTCGTGAATTCAACCTGAGCGCAGGCCCGCGTTCCGGCAGCTTTTTGCGCAGCCGCGCGGCTATCGACGGGTTGTTGCCGAGCAAGGACGTGGCGGGCAACCCGATTGTGTATGACGGCGATATCACCCTGTATGGCGGTGCCGGGGTGCATACCCGGTTTGGCGGCGATATCCAGATGCTCAGCCCTGGCGGGCAGCAGGTGTTCGGTATTGAAGGGACTGCGCCGCCGGCGACCGCTGGGGTGCTGACTCAAGGTGCCGGGGATATTCAGTTGTATGCCCAGGGCAGCATCCTGTTGGGCCAGAGCCGCATCATGACCACCTTTGGCGGCTCGATTCTGGCGTGGTCCGATGCCGGTGATATCAACGCCGGTCGGGGATCGAAAACCACCGTGCTCTATACCCCGCCGAAACGCGTGTATGACAACTGGGGCAATGTGACCTTGTCGCCCAACGTGCCGAGTGCGGGGGCGGGTATTGCGACGTTGGCGCCGATTGCCGAAGTGCCGGCCGGTGATATCGACCTGTTGGCGCCGGCGGGCACCATTGATGCGGGCGAGGCGGGGATTCGTGTTTCGGGCAACGTCAACATTGCGGCGTTGCGCGTGGTGAACGCGGCCAATATTCAGACCCAGGGCAAGTCGTCCGGGGTGCCGGTGACGGCGGCGGTCAACACTGGGGCGATGACCTCGGCGAGTGCGGCGGGGGCGGCGGCTTCCCAGGCAGCGGAGGACGCGGCGCGCAGTCAGCAGGCGGCGGCGAAGCAGGGCAGGGCTTCGATCGTGACGGTGGAGGTGTTGGGTTTTGGCGCTGAGCCGGTGGAGCGTGAACCGCAGCCTGCGGGCCAGCAAAAGACCTCGGGGTATAACCCCGGCAGTCCGGTGCAGGTGTTGGGCGCGGGGCCGTTGAGTGAACAGGCGCGGGCGCGGTTGACCGATGAGGAGCGTAGGCAGATTAGTTTGTAAGGGTTTTTGCGGGACCTCTCGTTGTAGGTTTGGGGTGATCGGTGATTGCCCCTTTTTTTGCGTGTATATCCGTTATTTGGGTGATGGCGACCTATGGTTCCGCTCTTACAGCGGGTCACTTTTGGCAAGCGCCCGGAATGCCGGCCCAGCCAAAAGTAACCAATCTGAATACACTGAAGAACTGCTTTTCTGTGGGAGCTGGCTTGCCTGCTATGCAGACACCTCGGTACATCAGGTTCACAGAGTTGATGCCATCGCAGGCAAGCCAGCTCCCACCTTTGATCGAGTGTGGCTCTGCTGTTGCTGTTGCTCTTACATCCTTTTCGCTGACGAAGTCAGCGGTCTTTTGATCTGCGCTTTTGATCTTGATCTGAAATCGCCCCCCAAATCACTGGCGGATTGCGGGCATGCCGAGCCATAGCGAGGCACCGAGTGTTGGGGCGAGGACCTTTTGGTTACTTTTGACTGGGCCGGCATTCCGGTCCTTGCAAAAGTGACCCGCTGTAAGAGCGCAACCAATAGCCGCCGTTACCTGAATAACGGATTTACCCCCTACAATCTCTCAGCAAAAATTGCCCCCGAACCAATCCCAAATGAAGCTTTCATGACAAAAGTTCGGTAGCCCCCACCCACTCCCGTCTTGCCTATGTAACGCGCTGCAGGCGATCAAAAGTCGCCTCCAAAGCCGTCAGCAGGACGCCAGGAGTGGGGCAATGGGAACTATGGAACGTTATTCGAAAGTCGGCATGCAGGAGCTCGATCAGCGCCTGTCGAAGATCGTCGAAGCCGCGCGCAAGAAGCCGGTTTCGGTATACCGCTACGGCGCGCCGTGGGTGTGGATCGTCTCCCAGGACGATTGGCAAGGCGCTTTGAAGGAAGTCTCCAGCTACATCCCGGCGGGCCACTCGCTGGTGTTGTTGCGCCCGCAGATCGACGACGTGCTCGAACAGTACCGCGACTGGCTCCAGCCCGAGCCGGGCATGTTGATCGCGCCGCACACCGTGGTGCACATCCTGTTGCTGCAACTGCTGTATTCGGTGCCCAGCGAACAGCAACTGCACGAGCAGCTTAATTACAACCTGCTGTTTCGCTGGTTTGTCGGCCTCGACCTGACCCAGAAGGTGTGGAGCCTCCACGCCCTGCAGCGTGACATCGCCAGCCTGCTGAACAACCCGCAGGCGGTGCAATTGATCCAGAAAATCATCGGTGAAGTGTTTTGTGGCGCCTTGCTGCACATGCCGGAGTTCCCACTGAACTTCGCCTTGTTGCACACCTGGCTGGCCCGGCACAGCCATCTTTCGACCACCAGCAATTGAGCAGGCCGAACGCCGTGCAATCGGTGAAGGCGCGCCACTTTTTTAGACAACCAGGGGGCCGTGTGGAGCATCTGTTCAAGTCAACGCTGGCGCTGTGCCTGACGCTGGGGGCCTTGGCCCAACCCGCGCTGGCCGAGGAGGAGGGCGCAGCGCGGCGGGTCGACGTCAACGAATATTTCGTGCGCGGCAATACCGTGCTGGATGCGGCGGCCATCGAGGAAGCGGTGTACCCGTTCCTGGGCCCGCAAAAGACCCTCGGTGATATCGAAGGCGCTCGCGATGCGCTGCAAAAGATCTACCAGGCGCGTGGCTATCAGTCGGTGTTTGTGGAGCTGCCGGAGCAGAAGGTCGATGACGGCATCGTCTACCTGCAAGTCAGCGAAACCAAGGTCGGCCGCGTGCGCGTGGTCGGCGCCAAACACTATTCGCCGGTGGAAATTCGCGAAGACGTGCCGGCGCTCAAGGAAGGCGCGGTGCCGGATTTTGCCAGTGTGCAAACCCAGCTCGCCGGGCTTAACCGGGGCGTCGGGCGCCAGGTCACGCCGCTGGTACGCGAAGGCGCGCGGCCAGGCACCATGGACGTGGACCTGCAAGTGGAAGACCAGAACCCCTGGCACGCCAGCATCGGCCTGAACAACGACTACAGCGCCGACACCGAGAAGCTGCGCACCGTGGCGACCCTGGGCTACGACAACCTCTGGCAAATGGGCCACAGCATCTCGCTGACCTACTTCACCGCGCCCCAGGACAGCAGCAATGCCAAGGTCTGGTCGGGTTCCTACAGCGCGCCGCTGGATGAGCGCTGGACCTTGCAGTTCTCCGGCTACCAGTCCGACAGCAACATCGCCACCATCGGCGGCAGCAACGTCTTGGGCAAAGGCCATTCCTACGGTGTGTCGGCGATCTACAACCTGCCGGCCAGTGATAACTGGGCCAATTCGTTCTCCTTCGGCGTGGACTTCAAGGACTTCGATGAGCAGCTCAAATTGGGCAGCAATGCCGACAAGGTGCCGCTCAAATATGCGCCGTTCACCTTCGGCTATAACGGCTATCGCTACAGCGAGCAATCGGCCCTCAGCCTGGGCCTGAACCTGGTGGTCGGCACCCGTGCGTTCTTCGGCTACGGCAGCGATGCCCAGGAATTCGAATACAAGCGCTACAAGGCCAGCCCGAGTTTTGCGGTGCTTAAAGGCGACACGACGTACACCTACACCTTCGCCAGTGATTGGCAGTCGGCAACCAAGGGCGGTTTCCAACTGGCCTCCGGGCCGTTGGTGTCCAACGAGCAGTATTCCGCCGGTGGCGCCACTTCGGTGCGCGGCTACCTGGCGGCAGAGCGCACGGGGGACGAGGGCCTCCTGTTCTCCCAGGAAATGCGCACGCCCTCATTGGCCAAGTTTCTTGGCAGCTACGTGCAGGAATGGCGCTTCTACGCGTTCGCCGAAGGCGCGCGCCTGCGCCTGCAAAAGCCGTTGGCCGAGCAAGAAGACGAATACAGCCTGGCCAGTGTCGGCCTCGGCACCCGCGCCAGTTTGAGCAAATGGTTATCCGGCAGCCTGGACTGGGGCTACCCGCTGCTCGATGGACCGAACACCCAGAAACAGGACTCGCGACTGCACTTCAGTGTGCAGGCGACTTTCTGACCCTTTCTCCCGGAGACTTCACCATGCAACGCCTATTTCTGAGCCTGTTGATCTGCCTGGGCTTCGCGCTTCCGGCCACCGCCCATGCCTGGTGGCAGGACGATTGGCACTACCGCAAACAGATTACCGTGGACACTACCGCCCAAGGCGCGGGCATCAATCAAGCCCTGGGCCGCACTGCGCTGCTGGTGCGCCTGCACACCGGTAATTTCACCTTTGATGGGGTGAAGGACGATGGCAGCGATTTGCGCTTTGTCAGCGCCGATGACAAGACCGTGTTCAATCACCAGGTCGAAAGCTTCGACCCGCTGATGGGCATGGCGCTGATCTGGGTCGACGTGCCCAAGGTCGAAGGCGGCCAGCGCCAGGAAATCTGGATGTACTACGGCAATCAAAAAGCCCCGGCCATCGCCAACGGCCAACTCACCTTCGATCCGAACTACACCGGCGTCTACCATTTTGACGGGGCCAACGGCACCCTGGCCCGGGACACCACGGCCTACAGCAACACCGCGCTGAACGCCACCGGCGCCAGCATCGATGGCGTGATCGGCCGCGCCCTGCAGTTTGGCGGCCAGCCGCTGATGCTGCCGGCCAGCCCATCCCTGCAACACGCCGCCGGCAGTGCATTGACCTTCAGTGCCTGGCTGCGCCTGGACCAGGCCAGTGGCGAGCAAATCGTCCTGGCCCGTCGCGATGGCCCCCACAGCCTGTTGCTGGGCTTGAACCAAGGCACGCCGTTTGTGGAAATCGACGGCCAGCGCGCGGTCTCCACCCAACCGTTGAACCCGGGCCAGTGGCAACACCTGGCGTTCACCGCCGAGGGTGAAAAAGTCGCGCTGTACGTCAATGGCCGCGAAACCGCGAACCTGGCCGTGGCCCTGCCGGCCTTCACTACACAGACGGCGATCGGTGCCGATGTGCCGGAGGCGGGCAGTACGCACCTGCCGTTTGCTGGCGCCATGGATGAGTTGCGCCTGTCGAAAGTGTCGCGCCCGGCTGCGTTGCTGCTGGCCGATGCGAGCGCCCAGGGTGCCGAATCCAAGCTGGTGGCGTATGGCGTGGATGAAGAACAGTCGGGCTTCGGTTTCGGCAGCCTGGGCTTTTTGCTCAAGGCCGTGCCGATTGACGCCTGGGTGATCATCCTGGTGCTGGTGGCGATGATGATTCAGTCGTGGTTCATCATGCTGCGCAAGAACCGTCAGGTCGGCCGCGTGAGCAGTGCCAACGAGATCTTCCGTGAGCACTTTGCGCAGATCGGCACCCGCCTGGAAATGTATGCCGATGACGCCCAACTGGCCGAGCGCCTGGGCCACTCTTCGCTCTGGCGCCTGTACCTGGTGGCGGTCAAGGAGATCCGCACCCGCCGTGCCCAGGGCGCAGATACCTCATCGGTTTCGGCGGCCACCATCGAAGCAATCCGCTGCTCCATGGACGGCGTGCGTACTCGCGAAAACCAGGCCCTGAGCTCGAAATTGTCGACCCTTTCCAATGCCATCGCCGGCGGCCCTTACATCGGTCTGCTGGGTACGGTGCTGGGGATCATGGTGGTGTTCCTCGGCACGGCCATGGCCGGTGACGTGAACATCAATGCCATCGCCCCCGGCATGGCGGCCGCCTTGCTGGCCACGGCCATGGGCCTGTTCGTGGCGATCCCGGCGCTGTTTGGCTACAACCGCCTGATCACGCGCAACAAGGAAGTCAGCGCCGACATGCGCGTATTTGTCGACGAGTTCATCACCCGCCTGGCGGAAATGCACGGCGAGAGCCAGTTCAGTGAAGCCGCCCACTCGCGCGGCCACCACGCCTCCGTTCCGGCCTGAGGAGAATCAGCATGGCTTCCGTAAATGCCGCCCACGACGATGACGATGACGCCGCCGTCGACACTATTAACATCACGCCCCTGGTGGACGTGCTGATGGTGGTGCTGGTGATGTTTATCCTCACCGCCACCGCCCAGGTGTCGGGTATTCAGATCCACTTGCCCAAGGCGAGTGCTTCGGTGTCGCTGTCCGAGGCCAAGACCAAGGCCATCTCCGTCAACGACGGCGGCCAGGTGTTTCTCGACGCCTACCCGGTAACGCTGGGCGAGCTGGAGGAGCGCCTGCGCATCGAGAAGGCGCAGAACCCGGACTTCCCGGTGATTGTGCGCGGCGACGCCATGGTGCAGTACCAGAAGGTGATCGAGGTGCTCGACTTGCTGCGCCGGCTGGAGCTGTCCCAGGTCGGGCTGGTCACCGGCAAGCCGAGCCAGGGTTGAACCATGACCGCACAGATGCCGATCCCGCCCATGCCCGTGAAGAACAAGCTGCTGCGCCCGCTGAAGTGGGGCGCTGGCCTGCTGCTGGCCGCCCTGGCGGCCTGGTTCCTGTGGCAGTGGGCCAATGACATGAGTGGCGTGCGCCGCGAAGCGCCGAAGGTGCCGACCATTATCCCGTTGCCGCCGCCACCGCCACCACCACCGGAAAAACCCAAGGAGCCCGAGCCCAAGGTTGAAGAAAAAATCCCGGAGCCGGTGCCCACGCCTGAGCCCGAAGAGGTTAAGCCGGCGGAAGAAGCCCCGCCTTCGCCCGCCGATGACTTGGCCAACCCGATGCAGATCGATGGCGATGCGCAGTCCGGCAACGACGCGTTCAACATCGGCGCCGGCAAGGGCGGCGGCATGGCCGGTTCCGGTGGCGGCGGCTTGGGCACCGGCACCTACAAACAGTACCTGGCGGGGCTGTTTCAACGGCTGCTGAGGGATGACCCCGAGTTACGCAAAAAGGCGTATGCGGTGCAGGCCGATTTGTGGCTGAGCGCCGCAGGCGAGGTTGTGCGTGCAGAGCTGGTGAAGTCCAGCGGCGATGCCGAGACCGACGCGCAAGTGCTCGCCGCCTTGCGCGCAACCCATGCCACACAACGCGTTCCAGCAGCCGTGACGATGCCGGTGCGCCTGTCGCTCAAGGGCCGACGCCCGGATTGATCACACCCATTTCTTGCAGGTTTTTACAGGAGTTGCGTATACATGATTTCCCCCGTGAATCGACTGACCCTGGCGGTCGGCATGGTCATCGCGACCCTGGTTGGCCAGGCGACGGCTGCCCCGGTTGCACCGTCGGAAAACGTCACGATCAACCTGATCCGCCTGCTGGTGCAGCAAGGTGTGCTGACCCAGGACGCCGCCAACGGGTTGATCGCCCAGGCCGAACAACAAGCCCAGCAGGCCCGGCAAGCCGCTGCTGCGCCGGTGGTTGCCAGCGGCCCGACGGCGGCGCCTGGTGATGTGCGCGTGCAGTACGTGCCGCAAGCGGTGCGTGACCAGATCCGTGACCAGGTCAAGGCCGAAGTCATGGCCACCGCCAAGCAGGAAAACTGGGCGCAGCCCAATACTTTCCCGGACTGGGTGTCGCGTGTCAGCTTCGACGGCGATATTCGCCTGCGTGACGAGTCGCGCTACTTCTCGGGCAACAACAGCAACGAAATCGTCGACTACGCCAAGCTCAATGAAAGCGGCCCGTATGACGTCAACAAAGACACCAACACCAAGTTGCCGCCATTACTTAACGCCAATAAAGACCGCGAAAACCTGTTTCGCCTGCGCGCTCGCCTGGGCATGAAAGCGCTGATTACGCCGGAGTGGACCGCCGGTATCCGCATCGGCACCGGCTCGGACAATAACCCGGTGTCCACCACCCAGACCCTGGGCGGCGGCTTCGGTAAAAAGGACATCTGGCTCGACCAGGGTTACCTGAGCTGGAAAGCCACCCCGGACGTGACCCTCACCGCCGGGCGTTTCGCCAACCCGTTCTATTCCACCGACATTTTGTACTCGCCGGACCTGAACTTCGATGGTATTGCGGCCAACTTCAACCATGCGCTGAACAGCGAGTGGGGCGTATTCGGCACCCTCGGCGTATTCCCCGTGGAGTACACCTCCGACGCGTCCAGCAGCAACGGTTTCGACAAGGAAGACAGCGACACCAAATGGCTGTTCGGCGGCCAGGTTGGCGCCAACTGGAAGATCAACCGCAGCAACAGCCTCAAGGGTGCGATGGCGTACTACCACTTCGACGATATCGAAGGCCAACGCTCCAGCCCGTGCAGGCCGTGGGCCGGCCAACCCGCCTGCGACAGCGACGGCTCGCGCCTGGCCTTTATGCAAAAGGGCAACAGCGTGTTCCTGCTGCGCGATATCACCCCCAACCCGGCCACACCTGGGTTGACCCCGCAGCCGCAGTTTGTGGGCCTGGCCTCCAAGTTCGACGTGCTCGACCTGAACCTGGCCTGGGACGCCGAGCTGCCCAGCGACTTCAAGTTGCGCACCCAAGGCAACTACATCCACAACCTGGCCTACGACAAGGGCGAGATGCTCAAGCGCAGCGAAGGCCAGATCGTCAACAACATCAACAGCAAGGGCCAGTTTGAAAGCGGCGGCAATGCGGCGATGGTGCAGTTCACCCTCGGCAACGCGTTCGAGATGCGCAAGCGCGGCGACTGGAACCTGTTGGCCGGCTACAAATACATCCAGCCCGACGCCTTGCCGGATGGCTTCAATGATTCCTCGTTTCACCTGGGCGGCACCAACGCCAAGGGCTATTTCGTGGGCGGCAACTACGGCATCGACAAGAACATCTACGCCAGCGCCCGTTGGTTGAGCGCCTCCGAAGTGTATGGCGCGCCGTTTGAAGTGGATGTGATGCAACTGGAACTCAACACGCGCTTTTGATGCGCAGGGAGATGCCACATGAACACGCGAATCTTAGGCGGGCTGTTGCTGGTGCTGGTGGCCACGGGCGCTTCGGCCGAAGGCATGGAGGAGCGCCTGCGCACTCAACTGCGTAGCACCACCCAACAGTTGCAGGCGTTGCAAAGCGAGCAGGCCCAGGCCAGTGCCGCGCGTATCGCCGCCGAAGCACAGGCCAAGCAGGCCCAGGCGCAGATCAAGCAATTGACGGCCGAGCTGGAAAAGGCCCGGGGTGCGGCCGAGCAATTGGCCGGCCAGCAACAGAGCCTGCACAGCCAGGCGCAAGCCCAGGTGACGGCGAGCAATGAACAGATCGGCAAGTTCAAGAAGGCCTATGACGAGCTCTTGGTTTTGGCCAAGGGCAAGGAAACCGAACGTGCCCGCCTGCAGGCGCAACTGAGCGAACGTGACACACAAGTGCAGCAATGTTCAGCCAAGAATCAACAGATGTACGGCGTGGCCCGGCAACTGCTGGCGGCTTACGAAAAAATCGACGTGGCCGAGGTGATGAGCATCCGCCAGCCGTTCGCCAGCAGCGCGCGGGTCAAGTTCGAGGAACTGGCCCAGGGTTTTGGAGATGAGCTATACCTTAATCGGTTTGATGCTCCGCACACCGCCCTTAATCAATGATCAACAAGGAAGAGACACTATGAGCGATGTTCAACTGATCTCCAGCGTCACCCCGCAAAGCCTCACCGAGTTGCTGCAGGAAGCCGGCTACCGGGTCAACCAGACCGAACAGAACGGCATCGTGCAACTGCTCAGCGCCAGCCAGGGCATCGGTTTTGCCGTGCGTTTTGGTAACGCGGCGGCCGAGCAGGGCAGCTACGTGGACTTCACCTACAGCTGCGCGCTGCGAGTACAAGGTGAACTGCCCAAGGGGCTGGCCGAGGTGTGGAACGCCTCGCGGCGCTTTGCCCGCCTGTCGTTGCAGGGTGAATTTTTGCTGATGGAAATGGACGTGGTGGTTGCCGGCGTGGGCGCCGCGCACCTGCGCAGCCAACTGGAATTGTGGGACCGACTGCTGCAGGAGTTTATCGTGTACCTGCGCGATTACAGCCAGCAAGCCGCGCAATTGCAGGCCCAGGCGGCCGCAGCACCGGTGGATGAAGAGGCGCCTGTCCTGTGAAAAAACCAACCCTGCTGGTCGGCGCCGGTGCGCTGACATTGCTGGTCGTGGCGGTAGGGTTGAGTCTGCGACCGGGTGCTGACCCGGTCGCCGCTCAGCAGCCGGCGCCGGGCGTGAACACCGAAGGCGCAGGCCCGGCGGTGGCGCGCCTGGGTAACCAGCAGATCGACCTGCCTGAACTGCAACGCGTATTGGCCGGCTTGCCGGCTGAAACCCGCGAACAACTGCGCGGCAACCGTGGCGCACTGGAAGCCTGGATTCGTTCACGCCTGGCGCAAAAAGCCGTGCTCGAACAGGCGGATGCCCAGGGCTGGCGTCAGCGCCCGGAGGTGGAGCAGCAGACCCGCGCCGCCACTGAGCAGATAGTGTTCCGTGACTACATGCTGTCGGTCAGCCAAGTGCCGGCCGACTACCCCAGCGCAGCTGAATTGCAGCAGGCCTACGACAGCGGCAAGGCCCAATGGATGACGCCGCCGTTGTACCGGGTCAGCCAGATTTTCCTCGCCGTCAATGACCCGCAAAACCTCGACAGCGTGCGCCGCCAGGCCCAGGAACTGAGCCGCAAGGCCCAGGCTGCACCGGCTGAATTTGCCGCCCTGGCCACACAATATTCCCAGGACCCTGGCACCGCTCAACAAGGCGGTGACTCCGGGTTGCAACCGTTGCAGCAACTGGTGCCGGAAGTACGTGGCGTGGTTTCGCGCCTCAAAGTCGGCGCGGTGTCGGATGCGCTGCAAAGCGCGGCCGGTTTTCATGTGCTCAAACTGACCGGCCAACAACCGGCACGCACCGCCAGCCTTGATGAGCTGCGCGAACGCCTCACCCAAGCCTTGCGCGCCCAACGCCAGGAACAGATCGCCAAGGCCTACCTGGAAGGCATGCTCAATACCGCGACCTTGAGCATTGACGGTGCCGAGCTGAACAAGGTGCTGGAATAACACCGGCCTGGCTTGGCACTGGATGTATCGACCGACACGACAGGGAGTCTCCCATGGCATATTTAGAACCGTCCGGCCCTCAGGGGGCTGCAGCCTATCGCGCGCCAAACGAGCCGCGCAGCGCCTGGCTGGCCCTGGCAGAGGAGATCGAGCCGGAGGTGGTGCGCTACTTTTTGGTCAGCGCGCGGTGTGGCTGTTTTATGCAAGCCGCGCGCAGTTTGAATATCAAGGCCACGCTGTTGCGCAAGCGCCTGGCGCAGTTGGAAGAGCAACTGCGCCGCTCACTGTTCAGCTATCAAGGCAATGGCTTGGCGCTGAGCCGCGACGGCTTGCAACTGCAAGCGCAACTGGTGAGCCTGGCTCGCGAGCGGCGCCTGCCGGTGATGGTGCAACAGCCGCTGATACGCCTGGCCGTTGCTGAGCCGATCCTGCATGACATCCTCGGCCGCGACCTGATCGCGTTGTTGCGCCGCAATGCCAGTGTGCGTCTGGAGATCATCTCCATCGACAGCCAATTGTCGTTGCAGGCGGTGGATGTGGACGTGGTGTTATGGCTGTCGGATGCCGACGGGCCGGTACCTGGGCCGAGTTTTGCCACCGAGCCGCCGCGGCGCCTGGCGCTTTTGCAGTATTTGCCGCATATCGCCAAGCGCTATTCGCGGTTGACCACGCGCCCGGACAGTGTGGAAGACCTGGATGACTACATGCTGGTGCAGTGGCAGCCGGATGTGCAGGTCGAGGCCTTGCAACCCTGGAACAGCGTGGTCGAACAGCGCTTGGCGGCGGTGGTGAAAGTGCAGGCCTATTCGCTGATGCTGGAGATGATTCGTTGCGGCGCGTGCATTGGCCTGCTGCCGCACTACATGGGCAGCTTCGACCGTGGGTTGGTGGCGTTGCCCGGGTTGATGGGCGAGACCATGCAGCGTCAGGTGTGGCTGGCGGTGAATGCCCAGGCGCATGATGCTGAAGCGGTGCGGATGGTGGTGGAGCTGATTGTGGGGACGTTTGAAGGGCGGCGGGAGTGGTTTGATTGACGGGCTGCTGAGTACCGAGAGGCATCCTGTTTCATGTGTGTTGTAATATATCGAGACAACCTCGCCAGTCTCCGCGGACTGCGCCATGAAACAGAGTGAAGAGTGATGCAGGCCACCCGGTTGACCTTGATTTGCCATGCCGTCACGCCGCTGCAAAAGCGCGGGCGTTTTCCCGATGACGAGTCTGTCGCGATGGATTGGCAAGGAGCGGCGTTATCCCTGGCCGGGCGTTTCAAGAAAACCATGCGGTTAGTCAGCGCGCCCGAGGCCAGAAGCCGTCAGACGGCGGGCCTGTTCGGTGCCGACGCGCAGATCGAAAATGCTTTGCGTGATGTTGATTTCGGCGCCTGGAAAGGCCAGGCCATCGATCAATTGGCCCCCGATGCGTTGGCGGCCTGGATGACCGACAGCGCCGCCGCACCCCATGGCGGTGAATCGGTAGAGCAGCTCTGCACGCGGGTTGGGCACTGGATCAAATCCCTCGAAAGCCACGCCGGCCATGTCGTGGCCGTCACCCACCCCTTCGTGATCCGTGCCGCCTTGCTGTACGTCATGCAATTTCCTCTCTCGAAGTTCTACTTGATCGACGTCGAGCCGCTGTCCGCCACCGAGCTGCGCTTCAACACTGTATGGCGCCTGCGCCTGGAAACTCACGCCGAGTGCCATGAACATGGCAAAATCCACGCCCCGCAATGAGAGCACCCCATGAAACGCATCCTGATCATCGGCATTGGCGCCGGCAACCCTGACTACATCACGATGCAGGCCGTAAAGGCGCTGAACCGCACCGACGTGTTTTTTCTGATGGACAAGGGCCAGAGCAAAGACAAGCTGATCGACCTGCGCCGCGAGATCTGCGAAACCTACATCACCGAGCCCGGTTACCGCTTCGTCGAGGCCGATTGCCCCGAGCGCGTGCGCGGTGATATCGACTACACCACCGCCGTGCAGGACCTGAACCGCGACAAGCAACTGACCTTCGAGCGCATGATCAACGAGCAAATGGCCGACGGTGAAGTGGGCGCTTTCCTGGCGTGGGGCGACCCGGCGCTGTACGACAGCACCATCCGCATCTTGCAGGCGATTCTGGCCAGCGGCCGTTGTGCGTTTGAGTTCGAAGTCATTCCTGGCATCACCAGCGTGCAGGCTTTGGCGGCCCAGCATAAGGTGGCGCTCAACCGTATCGGCCGCTCGATCGAGATCACCACCGGGCGCCGGCTGGCGGCGGGGCAGGCAAGTGATGCCGATACCTTGGTGGTGATGCTTGATGCCGAGGACTCCTACCGCACTGTGGCCGACCAGGATATGGATATTTACTGGGGAGCCTACCTGGGCACCCCGGATGAAATACTGATCAGCGGCAAAGTCAGTGAAGTGGCCGACGAAATCCAACGGGTGCGCAAGGCTGCGCGCCTGGAGAATGGCTGGATCATGGACACGTATCTGTTGCGCAAACCCTGAGGTTGATGCCCATGTTCAAACTGTTCGCCCTGGCGCTGGCGTTAGTCGCCGGTGCCGCCCACGCCGATGATGCCTTGCACACGGACTTGCCGTTGGCCTACCTGGAGCAGACGCAGAGTGATGCGCGCAACCAACCCCTGGTGATCTTCCTGCACGGGTTTGGCAGCAACGAAGAAGACTTGTTTGGCATCAAGGACGCGTTGCCGTCCACCTGGACCTATTTGTCGGCCCGCGCGCCGATGCCGGTGGACCCCAGTGGTTATCGCTGGTTTGCCAAGAAGCCCGGGGAGGGTGATTACGACGGCGAGACGGCGGATTTGCAGCGCAGCGCCCAGCTGATTGAACACTTTGTCAGCAAGGCCACGGCCAAGTACCACACTCAAAGCGATCGGGTGTTCCTGGTGGGGTTCAGCCAGGGCGCGATCATGGCGTATGAGGTGGGCTTGCGAAAGCCTGCCATGGTGCGCGGGATTGCGGCGCTGAGTGGCAGCGTGTTGCCGGTGCTCAAGGCTGAGCTCAAGCCTGATGAGTCATTGAATAAGCTGGCGATTTTTATCGGCCATGGCACCTTGGACCAGGCGCTGCCGTATGCGTCGGCCACCCGCGCCAATGAGGTGTTGCTGGGGCTGGGGCTGAAGCCTGAGTTTCATGGGTATATGGGCATGCCGCATACCGTGAGCGCGGCTGAAATACAGGACCTCAAAGCCTGGCTGGAAAATAGTTTGAAGTAAAAACGCGGTTAAACAATGTGGGAGCTGGCTTGCCTGCGATAGCGGTGTATCAGTCACCCAATAGGTCGACTGGTAAATAGCTATCGCAGGCAAGCCAGCTCCCACAGTTGATGTGTGTTGTTTGTTAAACCAGGTTACTTGCCGCCGGTAATCTGCTTCACCAGCTCAGCATGCCCCTTCACGTCATCCGCCCGCGAAATCGCCTGGATCACCAGCAGATGGTTGCCCGAACCGCCGAGGAATGTGGAGTTCAGGGTCTTGCCACCGCCTTGGGTCGCCGTACTGTCCACCTGGCGCAGGCCCAGGCCTTTGAAGGTCAGCTTTTTCTCGTTTTGCTTCTTGAAGTCGGGCAGGGCAGCGCTCTGGTCCTTGACGAAGTCCGCCACGGCACCATCGAGAAACTGCGGGTCATTGTCCTTGATGGTTGCCCCATCGTTGCGCACGGTTTCGGCGACGATCACGACACTTTTCGTGGTCGAGTTCGCGTACAGCGTGCCTTGGGTGTCGGCGGTGCCATCCTCGACCTTGCCAGTCGGCAACGTGTCAGCGACGAAAGCCTTGGGCAGGTTGAAGGTGAACTTGCCGCCCAAGGTCGAGATGGTCTGGGTGGCAGGGGACTTGCTGGCGGCGAACACGCTACCGGCGGTAAGCGCAAGGGCCAGCAGGACGGCGGTCTTGGTGAAAGTGGCCATGAAACGCTCCAGGGATGAACGAAATTGCGGCATATTCTGTCAGAAATTTCGCAATATCGTTCATCCCTAAGTTCACACCTTGTCGGACTCCTCTTGAAGCCGGTCCATCTCGAACAGCCGCGCCAGTTCCGTGCGGGCTTCCTGGGCCGATTGCAATACTTTGGCCGCGTCGTCATACACCGCGTGTTGAGCGGCGAGTAACTGGTGGTCGTGGTTTTTGAATCGATCAATGCGTGCATCGGCCTGGGCCTGGCTCAAGCCGAGGCCGACCAGGGTGCGACGGCTCATTTCCAGGCTGGAGTAGAAGGTCTCGCGCACCGGCGAGGCGTCCAGGTCGACCAGGCGGTGAACGTGCTGGCGGTTACGTGCGCGGGCGATGATTTTCATGTGCGGATAAAGGCTGCGCACCAGGGCGGCGGTCTTGATATTTATTTCCGGGTCGTCCATGGCGATCACAAAAAACTCGGCTTGGTCGACCTTGGCTGCATGCAGGATTTCCGGGCGCTGCGGGTCGCCGTAGAACACCGGCATGCCGCCGAAGCTGCGGGTCAGCTCGATGGTTTCCACCGAGGTGTCGAGGGCAATGAACGAGATGTTTTGCGCGCGCAGGATCCGCGCGACGATCTGGCCCATACGGCCCATGCCGGCGATCACCACGCGGGGCGCATCGCTTTCGATGGTGCGGTATTCCTCCGGCACCTCCACGGTCTTGGCCTTGTGTTTGAACAGCTTGGGGCACACCAGCAACAGCAGCGGCGTCACCGCCATCGACAAGGTGATGGTCAGCACCAGCACATCGTAAAGGTGCGGCTCGAACAGGCCCTGGTCGCGGCCGATCTTGAACACCACAAAGGCGAACTCACCGCCCGCCGCCAGCACGATACCGAGGCGCAAGGCGCTTTCGCGGTTGAGATCACCCACCAGCCGGCCCACGGTGTACAGCAGCGGCAGTTTCAGGCCGATCAGCAGCAAGGTCAGCCCGATCACCATCAACGGCGTGCTGAGCAGCAGGCTGAGGTTGGCGCCCATGCCCACGCTGATAAAAAACAGGCCCAGCAGCAGGCCCTTGAACGGCTCGATCTGGGATTCCAGCTCGTGGCGATATTCCGAATCGGCCAGCAGCAGCCCGGCGAGGAAGGCACCGAGGGCCATGGACACACCCACCAGTTCCATCAGCCACGCGGTGCCGATAACGACCAGCAGCGCGGTGGCGGTGGACACTTCGCGCAGGCCGGTCTTGGCGACGATGCGAAACACCGGGCGCAACAGGTAGCGCCCACCGATGATCACCACGGCGATGCTGCCCAGAATCTGCAGCACGTGTTGCACGCCCTGGGCTTCGGTCGTCGGGTGATCGCTGCCGGCCAGCAGCGGCACCATGGCGATCAGCGGGATCGCCGCGATGTCCTGGAACAGCAGGATGGCAAAGGCCAGGCGCCCGTGGGGCTGGTTGAGTTCCTTGCGTTCGGCCAGGCTTTGCAGGCCAAAGGCAGTGGAGGACAGCGCCAGGCCCAGGCCCAGCACGATTGCACTGTTCCACGGCTGACCAAATAGCCACAGCGCCGCCACGCCCATCACCACGCCGGTGAGCACCACCTGGGCCAGGCCGACGCCGAACACCGCCTTGCGCATCACCCATAAACGTTTGGGCGACAGCTCCAGGCCGATGATAAACAGCAGCAACACCACGCCCAGTTCAGAAAATTGCGCCACGCTCTGCGGGTTGCCCACCAGGCCCAGCACGGACGGGCCGATGATCACACCGGCAAACAGATAGCCCAGCACGGCGCCCAATTGCAGGCGCTTGGCCAAAGGCACGGTCAACACAGCGGCGAGCAGGAACACCACGGCTGCTTGTAACAGGTTGCCTTCATGGGGCATTGAGATCTCCCAGATCTTTAAAGCGAATCAACAGGGCGTTATTAGCGCCTTTTTTACATTTGGAAACTTGTATTTATGTCGCGACAGTCAATGGATGCTGGCTGTAATCCCATTCTGACAGGGAGTTTACGAAAGTATTAATACCATTTAATTCAATGACTTTTCTGTAGGTCTACTACCGTTTCGACAAATTGGATCAATTGTCACCACGGTCAGGTATCTCGAATTCGATGCGTGTGGATCAATAAAGTTGAGCTTGTACGCACCCATGGATGAAAGGCTTGGACCACAAGGAGTTGAGCGTGGATAAAAGACTTGCTACTGCCGTTGTACCTCGTATTTCTGCGCTTTCTCTTGCTATTCGCCTCGGCGTAGCGGGGCTGGTGATGGGCCTTGCAAGCCCCGAAGCGATGGCGGCCTGCTCGCCCGCAAGCCCCACGGCGGGTGCCACGGTGACGTGTACGGGGGTGCCGTCGTTACCGCTGTTTCTGAACACCTTCTCGAGTGCGGTGAATGACCTGACGGTCAACGTCAACCCTGGCGCGCAGCTCAACGCAACGTTGGGCGGCATTGCGTTGAACCTGACCGGTAACAACACCACACTGAACAACTCCGGCACCATCGACCCGGCGCTGCTCGGGTTTGTATCCGTGCTCAGTGGCGGTGTGGTGGTGGGCAATACCGCGGCCAGTACGGTGAATATCACCAACACGGCCACCGGGATCATCCGCGGTACCGGCGCACTGCTGGGGCTTAATCTGACTTCGTTGGGTGGTGCGGCGCTGAACGTCACGAATGGCGTCGGTGGCACCACCACCCTCACCAACGCCGGCACCCTCGGCTCCAGTTCGTTGCTGGGTCTTACGTTGTTTGCCTCTGACACGCCAGTGGTCGCCGTGCAAGGTGGCGGCCAGGTCAACATGACCAACAGTGGCACGCTCACCGGGCGGGTTGCCTTCGAGGCGTCCACTTTGGGTAATACCTTCGTCAACAGCGGGACCATTTCCGGCGGCGTGTCGATGGGAGCAAACAGCACCAACACCTTTACGGCGGTGACCGGGTCGAGCGTGTCCTCGGGTGGCGGTATCGGCTTGAGCCTCGGCGGCCTGTTGGGCGTAAACCTGACGTTTGCCCCCACCGGCCAGGTGGATGGCGGCGCAAACGGCAGCAACACCTTGATCCTGCAAAACCCCGGCGCCACCGGCAGCAGCGGCACTGGCACGGCGTCCAGCGCCACCTATGTCAACTTCAACAACCTGACCATCAACGGCGGCACCTGGACGCTGCAGGGGCCGTTGGTCAGCGGCAGCACAACGCTCAATGGTGGCATTTCGCAGTTCGATAACAGTGCGACGTTCGGTACTGGGGCAATCACCGCCAATGGCGGGGTTATCGAGGCAACGGCCAATAACCTGACGCTGGCTAACCTGCTCACGCTGGGCACCGGCGGGTTGACCGTCCAGGGCGCCAATACCGGGCTGACCCTGGGCGGCGTGCTCTCGGGCACCGGCGGCTTGACCAAGGCGGGCACGGGTCAACTGATCCTCAATGCCGCTAACACTTACACCGGCGCCACCACGCTGTCCGGCGGTTCGGTGCAGTTGGGCAATGACCTGGCGCTGAGCAGCGGCGCTGTCACCGTCACGGCCGCATCGACTTTGCAGGCGCCTGGCACAGTCAGCCTTGCCAACACGTTCACGCTTAACGACAACCTGACGACCGATGTGGCCGGTACGCTGAGCCTGAACGGCGCCATTACCGGCAACGGTGGGCTTACCCAGAGCGGCGCGGGCAGCCTGACGCTCAATGGCGTCAACACCGGCTTCAGCGGCGCCACCAACCTGGGCGCCGGCACCCTGGTGCTGGGCAATAACAATGCCCTGGGCAGCGGCAACCTGAATGTGACAGGTACTGCCAACCTGGACACCAGTGGCGCCTCATTACTGAACAACAATGTCGTCTTGACCGGCGATCTCAGCCTGCTCAACGCCAACCCACTGACCCTGAGCGGCGTGATGTCCGGCGTCGGCGGCCTGACCAAAACCGGCGCGGGCCTGCTGACCCTGGCCGGTAACAACACCCGCAGCGGTGTAACGTCGCTGAATGCCGGCGGCTTGTTGCTCAGCACCAACACCGCCCTGGGGACGGGCGCGCTGAATACGGCTGCGGGCACTTCGCTGGACGCCACGACGGCGGTGACCCTCGCCAACGCGGTCAACCTGGCCGGCAACCTGGGCATTGGCGGCACCGCCGACCTGACGCTGGCCGGTACGATCAATGGCGCTGGCAGCCTGACCAAAAACGGCGCCGCCAATCTAGTGCTCAACGGCGTCAACAACTTCCTGGGCGGCACCACGCTCAATTCGGGCACCCTGACGGCGGGCTCCAACTCAGCCCTGGGTCTGGGCAACTTGACCGTTGGCGGCGCGTCGACGCTGGACAGCAGCGGGGCATTCAGCCTAGGCAACAACGTTGTGCTCAACGCCGGGTTGACGGCCGGCGGTACCAATAACCTGACCCTGGCGGGTGTGCTCAGTGGGGCAGGGCCGCTGACCAAAAGTGGCCTGGCCAACCTGACCCTCAACGGCAACAACACCTTCAGCGGCGGCACCAACCTCAATGCAGGGACCTTGACCCTGGGCAACGCCAATGGCCTGGGCAGCGGCGCCTTGACCGTCGGCGGTGCGGCGACCCTGGACACCAGCGCGTCCTTTGGCATCGGCAATGCCATTGCGCTGAATGCTGACCTTACGGTCGCCGGCAACAACGACCTGAGCCTGAACGGCGTGGTCAGCGGCGCTGGCAACCTGATCAAAAATGGCTTGTCCGACCTGACCCTGGCCGGCAACAACACCTTCACCGGCGCCGTGAACGTGGTCTCCGGCAGCCTGACGTTGCTCAATGCCAATGCCTTGGGCAGCACTTCCGGGGTTAATGTGAGTGCGGGCGCCGGGGTCAACCTGGCCACTGACGTCAGCCTGGCCGGCTTGAGCGGCAGCGGTAGCGTGCAACTGAGTGGCGCCAACAGCTTGACCGTTGGCGGGGTCAACACCACCAGTACCTTTGATGGTGATTTGAGTGGCGCTGGCGGGCTGATCAAGGTCGGCACCGGCACTCTCAACCTTACCGGCATCAATGGCGTCACTGGCAACACGGCGATCAATGCAGGCACCTTGAACCTCAGTGGTTCCCTGGCCAGCGCCCAGGTCAATGTCAACAACGGCGGTACGCTGACCGGTACCGGTTCGTTATTGGGCGCGTTGAACGTCAATAACGGCGGCCATTTGGCCTTGAGCAGCGGCAATACCTTGTCAGCCGGTGCACTGAACATGGTCGCGGGTGGCAACCTGGATGTTGCCCTCGGTGCGCCATCCCTCACTTCCTTGCTCAATGTCGGCGGTAACGTGGCGCTCGCCGGCAACCTGAACGTCACCGATGCCGGTGGTTTTGGCGCGGGCACTTATCGCCTGATCAACTACACCGGCGGCCTGACCGGTGGCCTGACGGTAGCGGGTGTTCCCGTGGGTTATGGCCTCGGCGATCTGCTGGTACAAACCTCGGTCGGCAACCAGGTCAACCTGGTGGTGTCGGCGCCCAATATCCGCTTCTGGGACGGCAGCCAAGCTATCGCCAACGGCGTGGTGGATGGCGGCACGGGCGCCTGGACCGCCGGCGGTACCAACTGGACGTCCGCCGACGGCTTGACCAACTCTCCTTGGTCCAGTGGCTTTGCGGTGTTCACCGGTGCTGCCGGTACGGTCACCGTGCAAGGCCCGCAAGCCTTTACCGGCCTGCAGTTTGTCACCGACGGCTACAGCCTGGTCAGCGGCGCAGGCGGGCAATTGACTGCGATCAATGGCGGCAGTGGCAATGTATCGATGCGTGTAGATCCGGGCGCAACCGCGACCGTCGGGGTCAATATCGATGGCGCCGGCACCTTGAACAAGCTCGACACCGGCACCCTGGTGCTCAACGGCGCCAACACCTATACCGGTGGCACCTTGCTCAATGGCGGCGCGCTTATCGTCGGTAGCAACACTGCACTGGGCGGCGGCCTGTTGACGACAGCGGCCGGGACGACACTGGACAGTAATGCTGCCATCACCTTGGGCAACACGGTGCTCTTGAACGGCGACACCACTGTCGCGGGCGGCAACGCGCTGACCCTTAATGGCGGGATCAGCGGCGTTGGCGGCCTGATCAAAAACGGCGCGGCCACTTTGACCCTGGGCGCAAGTAACACTTTCCTCGGGCCTGTGGCCTTGAACGCGGGTGGGCTGATCCTGGCCGCCAACAATGCCTTGGGCGCTGGCGCGTTGAATGCGGCTGGCGGCACGACACTGGATGCCAGTGCGGCGGTCACTGCCAATAACGCGATCAACCTGGCAGGCAACCTGGGTATAGGCGGCACGGCTGACCTGACCTTGGGCGGTGCAATCAATGGTGCTGGCAGCCTGACAAAAAATGGCGCAGCCAACCTGATTCTCAATGGCGCCAATACTTACCTCGGCGGCATGACGCTGAACGTGGGCACATTGACCCTGGGCAATAACCTCGCGCTGGGCCTGGGCAACCTGACGGTGGGGGGTGCATCGACGCTCGATAACAGCAGCGCGCTGAGCATCGGCAATGGTGCTGTGCTGAACGCTGCGTTGACGGTGGCTGGCAACAATGACCTGACCCTGGGAGGCCTGCTCACGGGCACCGGCGCGCTGGTCAAGGATGGCGCGGCCAACCTGACCCTCAATGGCCTCAATGCCTACAGCGGTGGAACGACCGTCAATGCGGGTACCTTGACCCTGGGCACCGCGACAGCCCTCGGGACGGGCGCCTTGACGGTGGGCGGCGCGGCCAACCTAAACAATGGCACGCCACTGGTGCTGGCCAATGCGGTCAACGTCAATGCCAACCTGACGGTGGGCAGCCTGAATAACAACCTGACGCTGGCGGGTGTGGTGGGGGGGAGCGCCAATCTGATCAAAACCGGCACTGGCGACCTGGCCCTGACTGGCAACAACACCTTCTCCGGCCTGCTCGATGTGCAAGCAGGCAGCCTTACCACCGTGGGTAATGGCGCGCTGGGCGCAGGCGCCGGGGTCAACCTGGGCAGTGGTACGCAATTGAACCTGGGTGGCTCGGCCAGCCTGGGTGAACTCACCGGCAACGGCGTGGCCGTTGTTGGCACCGGCAGCACCTTGAGTGTCGGCAGCAATAACCTCGACAGCACGTTCGGCGGCGTACTCGCCGGGTTGGGCGGTCTCAACAAAATCGGCAGCGGTGCCTTGACCCTCGGCGGCCTCAGCGTGTTGACCGGTGACACCCAGGTCAACGCCGGCAGCCTGCTGGTCAACGGCGCGCTGGCCAGTACCAACGTGAACGTGGCTAATGGCGCCACCCTCGGCGGCACCGGCACCCTGGTGGGGGCCGTCAACATTGCCGACGGTGGCCACCTGGCCGTCAACTCGGGCAACACCCTGACAGTCGGCTCGTTGGTGCTCAATACCAACTCCAACCTCGATGCCGGGCTCGGTGCCCCGTCTACCGGCGGCACGGCGCTGATTCATGTGGGCGGTAACCTGACCCTGGATGGCACGCTGAATGTCAGCGATATCGGTGGCTTCGGCCCCGGTATCTACCGGTTGATCGACTACACCGGCGGCCTGACCAATAACGGCCTGCAGCTGGGCAGCTTGCCGGTGAATATCCCGGCCACCGACCTGGACCTGCAAACAGCAATCGGCAACCAGATCAACCTGCTGGTCAACGGCAACACCACCGTGCAGTTCTGGGACGGTAGCCAAACCACCGGTAATGGCAGCATCGAGGGCGGCAGCGGTACCTGGACAAGTGGCGCCACCAACTGGACAGGCGTCAACGGTTCGTTCAACGCCGCCTGGGCGCCAAACAGCTTTGCGGTCTTCCAGGGCACGGCGGGTACTGTCAGCGTGGACGGCGCCCAAGCAATTACCGGTCTGCAATTTGTCACCGACGGCTACAACGTGGTCGGCGGCACGGCGGGGGCCTTGACCTTGTTCAATGGCACCGGCGGCAACACCGCCGTGCGCGTTGATCCGAATGCCACCGCGACCCTGGGCGTCACCCTCAATGGCGGCGGTACTCTGGCCAAGCTGGATGCGGGCACCTTGGTGCTCAATGGCGCCAACACCTACACCGGCGGCACCGCGCTCAATGGCGGTACGTTGGTGGTCGGCAATAACAGTGCGTTGGGCAGCGGTGCGTTGACCGCGTCCAATGGCACCACCCTGGACAGCAATGCCGCTGTCAGCCTGGCCAATGATGTGAACGTCAACGGCACGCTGACAGTCGGCGGCAGCAACGCGCTGACCCTGGCCGGCAGCGTGGCCGGCACCGGTAGCCTGATCAAAAACGGCATCGCCAGCCTGACCTTGAGTGGCAACAACACCTATGCAGGGCCGACGGCATTGAACGCCGGCGGGTTGATCCTGGCCTCTAACACTGCGCTGGGCACCGGCGCGCTGAATGCGGCGGCAGGCACCACGCTCGATACCAGCAGTGCAGTCACCCTGGCAAACGCCGTGAACCTGGCGGGCAACCTGGGCATTCTCGGCAGCGCCGACCTGACCCTTGATGGGTTGGTCACCGGGGCTGGCAGCCTGGCTAAAAGTGGGGCGGGCAACCTGACACTCAACGGCAACAATGCTTACCTCGGCGGTACGCAGTTGAACGCAGGTGGCTTGGTACTGGGCAATGGTTCGGCACTTGGCACCGGCAGCCTGGCCGTCAACGGCGCAGCGACGCTGGATACCAGTGCCGCAGTGGCGCTGGCCAATAACACCACGCTCAATGCTGCGCTGACCGTGGTTGGCAGCAACGACCTGGCGCTTGGCGGTGTGGTTGATGGCACCGGATCGCTGATCAAGAACGGCACTGCCAACCTGACCCTCAACGGCGCCAATACCTACAGCGGCGGCACCACCCTTGCGGCCGGTACGCTGACTGTCGGCAATGCCACGGGCTTGGGTTCCGGCGCCTTGACCGTCAATGGAGCAAGTACGTTGGACAACAGCGTGCCGCTGGTATTGGCGAACGCCGTCACCTTGAATGCCGACCTCAGTGTGGCCGGTAACAACAACCTGACCCTGGCGGGTGTGTTGGCCGGCAATGCGGCGCTGATCAAAAATGGCGCGGCGGACTTGCTGCTCAGTGGTAACAACACCTTCACCGGTCCACTCAATGTGCTCGGCGGCAGTGTGACCACTACAGGTAACGCGGCCTTGGGCAACACCTCCGGCGTCAACGTCGGCAGCGGTGCCAGCCTCAACCTGGGTGGCAATGCCAGCCTCAATACCCTGACCGGTACCGGCGCGATTCAAGTGGCGGGCGGCAGCACGCTGGCGGTGGGTGGCAGCAACCTCGACAACACCTTCGCAGGCACGCTCAACGGTGCCGGTAACCTGGATAAAAACGGCACCGGCGTGCTCAACCTGAGCGGCACCAATGGGATCAGCGGCGCGGCCAACGTCAATGGCGGCACTTTAAATGTGAGCGGCTCACTGGCCAGTGGCACGGTGGCGGTGAACAACGGCGCGACGCTGGCCGGTACTGGCTCATTAGCGGGTGCGGTGACGGTGGCTGATGGCGGGCACATCGGCCTGAACGCCGGCAGCACGCTGTCGGTGGGCTCGTTGGTGCTGGGTAATAACGCCAACCTGGACGTCGGCCTCGGCGTGCCGGTGGTGGGCGGTGGCAGCGGGCTGCTGAATGTCGGCGGCGATCTGACCTTGGGCGGCAAACTCAACGTCACCGATATCGGCGGCTTTGGCAGCGGCGTCTACAACATCATCAACTACGGCGGGGCACTCACCAATAATGGCCTGGCCCTTGGCAGTTTGCCGGGCAGTGTGATTCCGGGCGATGTGCAAGTGCAGACGGCCATCAGCAACAAGGTCAACCTGCTGGTGACTGCGCCCAATACCACCGTGCAGTTCTGGGACGGCGCCAACCTGATCGGCAACGGCGCCATCGACGGCGGCAACGGCACCTGGGGCACTGGCACCACCAACTGGACCAACGTTGACGGCACCCTCAACCAGAACTGGAACAACAGCTTTGCAGTGTTCCAGGGCGCGGCGGGTAACGTGACCGTGGAGGGCACGCAAAACCTCACCGGCATGCAGTTCGTCACCGATGGCTACAACCTGGCCTCCGGCACGGCGGGCGTGCTCAACCTGATGAATGGCGGCACCGGCAACACGGCGATCCGTGTCGACCCGAACGCCACCGCAACGTTGGGCGTCACGCTCGGTGGTGCTGGCACCCTGGCCAAACTCGACACTGGCACCTTGGTGCTTAACGGCACCAATACCTACACCGGCGGCACTGCGCTCAATGGCGGCACGCTGGTGGTCGGCAATAACAGCGCGCTGGGCAGTGGCGCACTGACGGCGGCCGACGGCACCACCCTGGACAGCAACGCGGCCGTCACACTCGGCAACGCTGCGGTACTCAATGGTGCACTGGCCATCGGCGGCAGCAATGCGCTGACGCTTAACGGCAGTATCAGCGGCAATGGCAGCCTGCTGAAAAAAGGCGCGGCAACCCTGACGCTCAACGGCGCCAACACCTACAGTGGCGGCACCGGCCTGAACGCCGGGCAACTGACCCTGGGCAATAACGCCGCATTGGGCAGCGGCGCGCTCACCGTCGGCGGCGCTGCGGCGCTGGATGGCAGCACCGACCTGCAACTGGCCAACGCCATCAGCCTGAGTGGGCCGCTGACCCTGGTCGGCAGCAATGCACTAGCGCTTAACGGCGTGGTCAGCGGCACCGGCAGCCTGGTGAAAAACGGCAACGGTGCGCTGCTGTTGACCGGCGCCAACACCTACAGCGGTGGCACCACCCTTAACGGCGGCACCACCACCGGCAACACCAACAGCTTGCAAGGCGCGATTGCCAACAATGCGGCCCTGACCTTCGAGCAAGGCACCGATGGCACCTACACCGGCAACCTTACCGGCGCAGGCGTGCTGAATAAAACCGGCACCGGCGCGTTGCTGTTGACTGGCAACAACACCTTGACCGGCAACACCAACGTCAACGCCGGCAGCTTGCTGGTCAACGGCACCTTGAACAGCGCAGCGGTGCAGGTAGCCAGCGGCGCGACCCTTGGCGGCAGCGGCAGCCTGGGCGGTGCTGTGACGATGGCCGATGGCTCGACCCTCAAGGCCGGGGCGGCGACGCCGCTGTCGGTGGGTTCGCTGGCGTTGTCGTCGGGCACTGCCCTGGACTTCGCCCTCGGCGCGCCTGGCGCATCCACCACGGCGGTGAATGTGGCGGGCAACCTGACCCTTGATGGCACGCTCAACGTTACCGATGCCGGGGGCTTCGGCCTCGGCGTTTATCAACTGTTCCGCTACGGCGGCGCGTTGACCGACAACGGCCTGACCCTCGGCTCGCTGCCGGTCGGCGTGGGTAATCTGAGCCTGCAAACGGCGCTGGCCAACCAACTGAACCTGCTGGTGCAAACCACGCCGGGGCAAATCCAGTTCTGGAACGGTGGCACCACCAACCCTGACGGCACTATCACCGGCGGCAGTGGTACCTGGGGCCCAGGCACCAACTGGACCGATCCAACCGGTACCCAGGGCCAGGCGTCAAATAACCAGTTTGCCGTGTTCGGCGGGCAGGGCGGTACGGTCACCGTGGTCGGTAACCAAGGCTTTACTGGCCTGCAATTCCTTGACCCTGGTTACACGCTGACGGCAGGCGCAGGTGGGACCTTGTCGCCAACCGGTGCCGCAGTGGTGCGTGTCAATTCGGGCGTCACTACCGAAGTGGCTGCGCCAATCGTGGGGGCCGGGTCGATCAACAAACTTGACGCCGGCACCTTGCTGTTGACCGGCGCCAACACCTATTCCGGTGGCACGACCGTCAGTGGCGGTACGCTGGCCGGTAACACGCTGAGCTTGCAGGGTCGCATCCTCAACAATGCGCAACTGTTGTTTGTCCAACCCACTAACGGCACCTTTAATGGTGTATTGAGCGGAACCGGCAGCATTACCAAACAAGGCGCAGGCGCGCTGTTGCTGACCGGCAACCAGCCATTCAGCGGCACGGTGGCGGTGGACCAGGGCGTACTGCAAGTCGGCAACGCGGCCAACCCAGGCGCGGTGTTTGGTGGGCAGGTGACCGTCGCCAACGGTGCAGGCCTGACCGGCAACGGCAGCGTCGGCGCGTTGGTCAACAACGGCAGCGTCACACCTGATAACGGTAAGCTGACGGTGGCCGGTAACTTCACTAATGGCAGTACCGGCGCGTTGAACCTGCTCATCACCCCATCGTCGACCGGCTCCCTGGCCGTTGGGGGTACGGCGAACCTGGGCGGCACGTTGAATGTGGTCAACCTGGCGCCGTACGCCGGCCCGGCCACCTACACGCTGCTCACGGCGGGTGCAGTGAACGGCACCTTCGGCACCACCAACCTGGAGAACCTGGCGTTCCTCAATACCGCGTTGAACTACAGCCCTACTCAGGTGGCGCTGGCGGTTAGCCGCAACAACGTCAGCTACGCCAGCGTGGCAGCCACTGGTAACCAACGTGGCGTGGCCGCCGCGTTGGACAGCGGTGCCGCGGTGGGTGGCGCAACGGTGCAGAACGCGCTGCTCAACTCCAATGTTGCCGGGGCGCGCGCCGCGTTCGACAGTTTGTCCGGGGAAATTCATGCCAGCACCGCCAGCGCCATGCTCGAAGATTCGCGTTACGTGCGTGACGCGGTCAACGAGCGCCTGCGTCAGCCCGGCTGCTACCGCGAAGATGACCCACGCAACAGCCTGGCGCCCAGCGAAAACCGCCTGAGCAGCGCCGGTTGCCACGGCGAAATGGTCGGCTGGATGCGTGTGTTGGGCACCTGGGGCCACATGGGCGGCGACAGCAACACCGCCAAGCTGGACCGCAACCTCGGCGGCTTCCTGCTCGGCACCGACAAACAAGTGGATGACGCCTGGCGCGTCGGTGTGGCCGCCGGCTACACCCGCAGCGACCTGGACGCCAAGCGCCGCAGCTCCAGCGCCGACGTCGACAGCTACCACTTGATGGCCTACACCGCGTACCAGCAGGAAGCCTTCGCCGCTCGCATGGGCGTGGCATACAGCTGGCACGACATCGAAAGCAAACGCGATGTGGCCGTAGGCGGCGTGGGGCAACGCCTCAAAGCCGACTACAAAGCGCGCAGCGCGCAAGTGTTCGGTGAAGTGGGCTACACCATTGAAACCGGCAAAGTGGTAGTAGAACCGTTCGCCGGCCTGGCTTACGTCAACTACGACAGCGACACGATCAAGGAGAAAGGCGGTTCGGCGGCCCTGCGCGGCGATGCCGATCAGGACGTGACCTTCTCGACCCTGGGCGTGCGCATCGGCCAGACCATCACCTTGGGTAACGGCTCGAAAATCACCCCACGGGGCAGCATCGGCTGGCGTCATGCCTTTGGCGACACCAAGCCGGATGCCGACCTGAGCTTTATCAACGGCGGTGCATCGTTCAGCACCCAAGGTGTGCCGATCGCCAAGGACAGCGCGGTGGTGGAAGCGGGCGTGGACTACCAGATCAGTCAGAATGGCAAGTTGGGCCTGGGCTATTCCGGCCAATTGTCGCGCAACGATAAAGACCATGCGATGACGATCAGCTTCTCCCTCGGTTTCTGATCAAAGCCGAGTATTTTTAACCGCCCGAAAGGGCGGTTTTTTTTTGGAAATATTTCTTAACGCTATTCGATGGTTTGCCAATAGAGCAGGGTTGTTGCTCAGCGTCTGGTCAGAAGGATGTACAAACAATTTCCCCTGGAGCCCGGCTGGTAATGCAGTCTTTTCTGAATCTAAAGTATGCCCTTGAGTTTATATTCCTTAGGTGGCATATTCGCATGGATTGGGACGTTGAATACACGGATGAATTCGCAGAATGGTGGGATGAACTGGGCGCAAAGGAGCAAGTCTCCGTGTCCGCCAGCGTAGATCTGCTGGGGCTTTTCGGGCCTGGCCTGGGCTTCCCCCATACCAGTGATATCAAGGGTTCCCGGCATGGCAACCTGCGGGAACTGCGGGTCCGGCACGCCGGCCGGCCCTATCGAGTGCTGTATGCATTTGATCCCCGGCGCTGCGCTGTCCTGCTGATCGGCGGCGATAAAGCCGCACACCCCAGGTGGTACGAGGTGCATGTGCCCTTGGCCGAAAATGTGTACGACATCCATTTGCAAACATTGCGTAAAGAGGCCCGTCACCATGGCTAAAAAATTCGCTGAACTTCAAGCGCGCATGACCCTGCAGTCGCGTGCCGAAGCCGAGCAGCTGTTCCGCCAGCACCTCAAGGAAATGCCCCTGCATGAGCTGCGCAAGGCCCAGCAACTGAGCCAGGAAAGCCTGGCCAAGGCGTTGAATATCAACCAGGCAGCGGTTTCCAAGATGGAGCGGCGTACCGACATGTACATCAGCACGCTGCGTGACTACATCCGGGCAATGGGCGGCGAGTTGGAAATCATCGCGACCTTCCCGGATGGCCAGGTCAAGATCGACAACTTCGCTCACTAAGTCACAGTGGACCACCCCGATGAATCAGCTCCTGGCCATGCGCGCCTTCGTCCGTGTTGTCGATACCGGTTCATTCAGCCGTGCATCCGACCAGTTGGCGCTGCCACGCTCTACCGTCAGCAAACTCATCACTGACCTGGAAAGACACCTGGGCACCCAGCTGATGCACCGAACCACCCGCGCCCTGGCGCCCACGCTTGAAGGGCTGGAGTATTACCGCCATGCGCGACGGCTGGTGGCTGAGCTGGATGAAGTGGACAGCGCCGCACGCGGGCAGATCCTCAAGCCCGGCGGGCACCTGCGCGTGGATGCACCGGCCTCGCTTGCCAATTGCCTGTTGATTCCGGCGTTGGTGGACTTTCATCGTGAGTACCCCGATATCACCATCGCCTTGGGCATCAGCGACCGTGCGGTGAATATTGTCGGGGAGGGCGCCGATTGCGTGATCCGTGCTGGCAAGCTGGAAGACATGGCGATGATCGGGCGCAAGGTGGCGGACCTTGAATACCTGACCTGTGCGGCACCCAGTTACGTGGCGCGCCGGGGTTTGCCGGTTTCGCCCGAAGACCTTGTAAACAACCACCTCAGGGCCGGGTATTTTTTTGCTGGGTCGGGCAAGCCGGAGCCGCTGATTTTTGAGCAGGGCCAGCAACGTATCGAGGTCAACGACTGCGCTTTTTCGACTAACGAAGGCAACGGCCTCAAGGAAATGCTGCTCGCGGGCCTTGGTGTGGGGCAGCACTTCAAGTCGATCGTGCAGCACTACCTCGATACCGGCCAGTTGGTTGAGGTGCTGCCGGGTTGGTCGCGCCCGGCCACGCCATTGCATATCCTCTACCCACCTAACCGTCATCAGAGTGCGCGGCTCAAGGTCTTTACCGAGTGGGTGATCCGCACGTTTGGGGTCAGGGAATAATCGCGGTTACGCGTATCTCCACGCGCATGGTTGGCAGTCCCAGGGCCTCGACGCCGACTTGCGTCCAGATCGGCGCATGGTGGGGCATGTAGCGCCGGTATTGCTGGACCATCGCTTCGTTGACCTCAGGTGCAAACCCACCGACGTGGTAGGAGTTTATGTGAATCACATGCTCCCAACCCGCGCCGGCGGTGGCCAGGGTTCGGTCCAGGTTGTGAAACGCCTGGGCGATTTCTTCACTGAGGTCGGCGGGGATCTGGAACTCATCGTCCCAGCCGCCCTGGCCTGACGTTTCCACGCGGTTACCGATTTTCACTGCTTGGGAATAGTGCAGGTGTTCGCGCATGGTATCGCCGTAGCCTGGGGTGACAAAAAATTCGGGCGTGCTCATGGTATTTCCTCGGTTGAGTACAAGACCCGATGGATGCTAATAGAGCGAATACTCGAACAAAATCCCGAGTTCCTGCCATGACTATCTACCGGTATGCACAATCGGTTTGCGATAAAGCCCGACTGCCAAGCCGCTGATAATCACTGCGATAAAGACCAGATTGGCTGTGGAAACACGCTCGCCCAGTATCAACATCGAACTGGCAATCCCGAACACCGGGATCAATAGCGACAGCGGCGCTACCGTGGACACGGGGTACGCCTTGAGCAACGTGTTCCAGCCCCAGTAAGCAAAGTGCGTGGCCAGGTAAACCTGAAACAGCAGCGACCACACGGCGGTGAGGTCGAGGTTGGCGGGGAGGCTTACGAACGCACCGTCGCCGTGCACCCACCAGGCCATCAGGAACAGCGGGATTGGCGGAAACAGGCTGGCCCAGACCATGAACGAAAAGATTTCTTTAACCCCCGACGTCTTGATGATGACGTTGCCGATGCTCCACGCCAGTGCGCTGAACACGATCATCAGCACGCCGAGCGCAGCGTGTTCGCCTTGCTGGTTGGCGATGATCCCGGTTAATCCGATCAAGGCCAGAAAAGCCCCGGCCCACTGCGCGCCGCGAATTTTCTCCTTGAATAGCACGCAGCCCCAACCCAGGGTGAAAAACACGCTGAGCTGGATGAGCAATGAGGCAATCCCCGGGCTCACCCCAAGCTGGATGCCATAGTTGATCACACCCCACATGCCCAGCCCGAAGATCACGCCATAGGCCGCTACATAACCGAATGGCACGGCGGGGCGCTTGATGACGAACACCAGGGGCAAGGCGGCGAGGGCGAAGCGCAGGCCGGTGAGTAAAAAAGGGTCGATGGCCCGCAGGCCCAGTTTGGTAATGGGAAAATTCAGCCCCCAGGCCAGCGTGACCAACAGGGCAAGTGCCAGGTGTTTCTTGTGCATGGACGTTCCTTCGAACCGGTTGCTTCAAAGGGGTGAAGGTTAGAGCTCGGGCGTATGGCCCGCTTGCTATGCCAGGTCATACTTTGACAAGATCGGGCCATGATTCCGACCTTTGACGACAACGACCCCGAAGCGCTTGTGACCCTGCGTGAATACCCGTGCGGCAGTGTGTTTGCCCGGCATACGCACCCGCGCGGCCAGTTTGCCTATGCTTCCACCGGTGCCTTAAGAATGTTCACCGACCTGGGCAACTGGGTGGTGCCGCCGCAGCGGGCCGTCTGGGTGCCCGGTGGCATTGCCCATGAAATGCACATGCGCGGCGATGTGGTGATGCTCAATACCTACCTCGATGCTCAAGCCGCCGAGCGCGCAGGGCTGCAGGGACACTGCCAGGTTTTCGAGGTGTCGCCACTGCTCAGGCATCTTCTGGAAGCGGCATTGACGTGCGGGGCATCGGCAACGTCCGAGGTGCGGCGGCACTGTGTATTGACGCTGCTGATCGACGAAATCAGTACGCTGTCGGCCTTGCCCCTCAGTGCGCCGCTGCCCTCTGAACCGCGTTTGGCGAGGGCTTGCCAGCGCTTTCTGGACGCGCCTGCGCAAACCGTGTCCCTCGATCAAATGGCGAGTTGGTCGAGCATGAGCCGGCGGACCTTTACTCGTCACTTCCTGGAAAGCACCGGCATGACCTTCGTGGCGTGGCGCCAGCAAGTCTGCCTGCTGGAGGCCACCGCGCAACTCAGCCACGGCGCCTCGATCACCGAGGTCGCATTTGCATTGGGCTTCAGCAGCCCCAGCGCCTTCACCGCGCTGTTCCGCCGTCACCTGGGCGATTCCCCGGCGCGCTACCTGGCCAAGTCCAAGGCCGTGTCGTTGTTCTAAAAAGCTCACACGCTGGTCAGGATTCACCTTGCAGGCGGTCCTGCTTTGTTACTATCGCCGCCCACCGTCATCAGGAGTCACCGGCCCATGCAACACCAGTGGGATGAAATGCACCGCACCCGCAAGCCCACGTTTCTGTTGTGTGGCGAGCCTCAGGGGGATGTGCTCAATCTCTATGTTCACGGTTATTCGGCGTTCTTCAACCGCCAGCAACTGGGCAATTTCACGCAACAACTGGCAAGCATCGAAGGCTCGACCAACCTGATGCTGTTCTGGCCGGCGGGTCACTTTCTGGAAAACCTTTTTGCTCCCTTTAAAGATGTGATTACCGCAATGCTTGGCGGTGGCGGCCTGGGCGCGGCAACCGTGGGTGTGGGCCGTGCGATTGCCTACTTTCTCGACCATTACAAAAGTGTCGAGGCGCGTGTCGATGAAGTGGCCAAGACGCTATTGCCTGAGCTTGCCCATTACCTGCACGGCGAAGCGCTGCCCGTGCGGCGCATCAACCTGATCGGGCATTCCCTGGGCGCGCGTATCCTGGTCAAGAGTCTGCTGGCCAGCCCCGAGGTCGCCCGCCAATTGCCGCTTAACAATGTGTTGCTGATGGGTGGCGCGATCAGTACGTCCAGCCCCTGGGATGAAGTGTCGGCGCCCCTCAAAGGGCGCGTGATCAACTGCTACTCCAGCAAGGACTGGGCGCTTGCCATCAAGCCGGACACCGAGCGCTGCATAGGCCGGTATGCGATCGACGTCACGCCCTCGCTCAAGGCCAAGGTCACCAATGTTCACCTGGCCACCTTCGACCATGCTGCCTACTGGCCGCAGCTGAAAACGGTGGTGCAGTACACCGACCTGCTGCAGGAACGGCGTGGCCTGATCCGCGCTGACCTGCGCAGCAGCGAAGTGCGTTTTGCCGAGGAGGACGTGGAACTGTTCCCCGCGCTGGTGCAGGCGCGGCCGGAGGAGCTTAAGTTTCTGGCTGAGTTAATGGCACAAAAACGCAGTGCCTCGATCGATGCCGATGTACGTGAACCGCTGAAACTGGCCATCGAGCTGCAACGCATGGGCGGTGACAGCTTTATGAACATCGCCCGTGGCCATGGCGTGAGTTATCGCCAGATCGCCGAAGATGTCGCACAGCGGCTGGGCATCAAGTTCGATGGGCCGCTTGAAACCGTGGTGCTGGCAGATATCGAGGCACAGGTCGCGGAAAAGCTCATCGAGCAGTACAAGGACAAACTCAGTCGCGCCGACCGCCAGGCCTTCGACGCCGAGCTTAAGGCGGCCGCGCAAAAAGAGCAGGGCCTGTTCAATCGTATCGATATCGGCCGCTCGGCCACCACCGCCCTGAGCGGCACGGCGTTGGCGGGGCTCACCGGGTTTATCTTGCGGCGCGGCGCGGCCACCGCAATTCCGGTGGTGGGCCAGGCGCTGGCGGCGGCGATGTTGCTGGTAACGGGCGTGCGTGCGTTTTCCGGCCCGGCCTATTCGATCACCACCTTGGCGGTCTTGGTGATTGGCGTGATTCGCCAGCGCATGGAGCGCGAAGCGTTGAACCAGGAGATGGACCTGGTGGTGCAAGTCGTCGAAGCGTTCGACTTGCCCCGGGAGACGGTGATGCGCACGGTCGCGTCGGACTGATAAGCTGCGGCCCTGACTTGTGTGTTTGCCTGGGATACCGCGTGAAATTCAGCCTGCCGAAAATCGCCACTGCCCCGTTCTGCCCGCCGGAAGTGGCCGGCTCCGTTATCGTCGACCCCAAGGCCTCGTTTTTCAAACGGGCGCTGATGTTTGCCGGCCCCGGCCTGCTGATCTCCATCGGCTACATGGACCCCGGCAATTGGGCTACCGCCATCGAAGCCGGTTCTCGTTACGGCTACAGCCTGCTATTCGTGGTGCTGCTGGCCAGCCTGGCCGGGATGGCGGTGCAGTGCCTGTGTTCGCGCCTGGGCATCGCCACCGGCAAAGACCTCGCGCAACTGTGCCGTGAGCGCTACAGCAAACGCTCCGCGCGCACGCAATGGGTGTTGGCGGAAATCTCCATTATCGCTACCGACCTGGCTGAAGTCCTCGGTTGCGCCTTGGCGTTTCACTTGTTGCTCGGCGTATCGCTGACGACCGGTATCGTGATCACCGCGTTCGACACACTATTGATCCTGGCCCTGCAAAATCGCGGTTTCCGCCGCCTGGAAGCGATCATGCTGGCGCTGGTTGCAACCATTGGCGTGTGTTTCTTTATCGAACTGGTGCTGATCAAACCTTACTGGCCGGACGTACTCAGTGGCTTTACCCCGTCACTGGCGGCCATCAGCGATGCAGCGCCGTTGTATTTGGCTATCGGTATCCTTGGCGCCACGGTGATGCCGCATAACCTCTATTTGCACACCTCGATTGTGCAGACCCGCCTGATTGGCAAAGACCTCGCCAGCAAACAGGACGCGGTCAAGCTGGCGCGTATCGACACCATCGGCTCCCTGGCCCTGGCGTTGCTGGTCAACGCCGCGATCCTGGTGTTGGCCGCCGCCGCGTTTTACAAGACCGGCCACACCGAAGTGGTCGAGATCCAGGACGCCTATCACCTGCTTGACCCATTGGTGGGAGGCGCCTTCGCCAGCATCCTGTTCGGCATCGCCTTGTTGGCTTCGGGGCAGAGTTCGACCTTTACCGGCACCATCGCCGGGCAAGTGATCATGGAGGGTTACCTCAACCTGCGCATCCCGTGCTGGCAGCGGCGCCTGATCACGCGCGGGCTGGCGCTGATCCCAGCGTTCCTGGGGGTGTGGCTGATGGGCGACGATGCCATCGGCAAACTGCTGATTCTGAGCCAGGTGGTGCTCAGCCTGCAGCTGCCTTTCGCGTTGTACCCGCTGATCCGCATGACTGACGACAAGCAACTGATGGGGCCCTTCGTTAACCGCTTGCCCACGCGGTTACTGGCGTGGTTTCTGTTTGCGCTGATCAGTGGGGCGAATGCGTGGTTGATTGGGCAGTGGTTGTTTTGACTTAAACGTGTGATCGCTCCAACGCGGTCTACACCAGAATTGCCAAGGATGTGTACTGGGCAACCTGCGGATCGGCCGTCAGCAGTTTCATCGGCTCGCTCATGGCTGCCGCAATGATAAGCCGGTCGAACGGGTCTTTATGGTGGTGCTCAAGATCCTTCACTGCAATCGCGTGTTCTGGGGTGATCGGCAATTCGGTGAAACCGCTCTCCAGGCAGTATTCACGGATTTCATCCAGCTGCACCTCGAGCTTTCCCAAGCCTACCTTGATCGCCATTTCCCAGAAGGTTGCAGCGCTGACGTAAATCTCAGCAGCGTCTTCAATCAATTTTTTGGCTTTATTGGATAGCCTGGGGTCATCACTCAGTGTCCACAGCAGAATATGGGTATCCAATAGCACCCTCATAAAGGGTTGACCTCAAACGCATCCAGCAGGTCATCGGGTAAAGGCGCATCAAAGTCTTCGGGGATAATGAGCTTGCCTTTCATTGCGCCAATCCGGCGGCCTTTGGCCTTTCCTACGGGGACGAGCTGTGCCATCGCACGCCCATGCTTGGCGATGGTGATCACTTTGCCAGCAGCAGCCTCATCGACCAGCTTTGACAGATTATTTTTTGCTTCACCCAGCGGTACGGTAATCATGTGGCGATCTCCATATTTTGGCCAAATATAGCCAAAATCAGCTGAGCTATCAAAGACGGCATGACGACCGGCTTTAGCCGCGCGTTCAGAGCGCGATTGTTTTTGATAAACGAACCCATGGCACCTCTCCAAAAAAAGATTGAGCCAAAGTCTGCCTGCCATATGCCGTGTCTGAAATAGTGGCCCGAAAAATCAGAACGAGCCTACTTTTCCCACGAGGAATTTTTACCTTCCAATGCTTTTCCAGTGAGAGGGAGGAGCCTCACCGATCCCAATACGGCACCGCTCCAAAACACTCCACAAAATAATCAATCACCGTGCGCACCTTCAGCGACAGCCGCCGGCTGCCTGGCCACAACGCCGCAATCTGTTGCGGTTCAAGGGTGGTGGCCACGTCGTACTCCGTGAGTACCGCCTGCAAGGTGCCGGCGCGCAAGCCTTCGCCGATCAGCCAGGACGGAAACACCACCAGCCCAAGGCCTTGCTCCGCCGCGTGGGTGAGGGTGTCGGCGTGGTTGCCGGTGATCGGGCCTTTGACGCTGTAAGGCGTCCAGTCGCCCTGGCCGCGGCGGAAGAACCAGCGCTGCTGGCCGGTGATGCCTTTGTAGGCCAGGCATTGATGGTTGGCCAGTTCTTCGGGGTGGCGCGGCGTGCCATGCCGGGCCAGGTAGGCGGGGCTGGCGGCGAGGCGAAAACGCTGGGGTGCGAAGATGCGCGCCTGCATGCTGGAGTCGTTAAGCACGCCGATGCGAAACAGCAGGTCGGTGCCGTCTTGCAACGGGTCGACGTAGGTGTCGGTTTGCTGGATATCCAACTGTAGCTTGGGGTAGCGACGGCACAACTCGCCCAGCCACGGTGACAGGTGGCGTTGGCCGAATACCATCGGCGCGTTGATGCGCACCAGCCCGCTGGGTTCGCTTTCCTGCTCTTGCAGGGCCTGGCCGGCGGCCTCCAACTGTTCCAGCATCAGGCGCGCATGACGCCCCAGTAGCCGCCCGGCTTCGGTGGGGCTGACCGCACGCGTATGGCGGTAGAGCAATTGCTGGCCGAGCGCCTGTTCCATCAATTGGATTTGCCGTGAGATGGAGGAGGGCGCCAGCCCTTCGCGACGTGCCACTTCGGAAAAGCTGCCGTGATCCAGCACGGCTACAAACAGGCGCAATGCCTTGAAACTCAGTTCATTCAAACCCTGCATCGTGGCTCCGTGCTGTGCGTAATGCGCAAAGGTGTTGTTTGCATGCTCCCATTTATCGCACAAGACGGCCACCGGATAATGCGCGCCATGTTTCGTTTCTTGACGCGCAGGTGATGTATGCAGGCAAGTTCCATCGAAGGCGTGGCGCAGGCCAGGCCGAAAAAAAACCTTTTGCGATTGCTGCTGTTGCCGCTGGTGATTCTGGCGGGCATGGGCCTGTCGGTTGAGGCCGGCTTGCTCGGGCCATTGGGTGTACAGGTCGGGCATTTGTGGGCAACGTTGAGCATCTTTGGCGTCGGTACGGCGATTCTGTTTTTGCTGCTGCTGTTCAGCGGCGCGCAAAAAGGCCCGGCACTCACCGACCTGCCGCGCTGGCAGTTGATCGGCGGCTTTTTGGGGCCGATGTACGTGGTGGTGCTGACTTTGGCCACGCCGCATATCGGCATCGCCATGACCATGGTCGCGATCCTCTCGGGCCAGGTCGGCAAGAGCGTGCTGATCGACCATTTCGGCTGGTTCGGCACCGCGCGTAAACGGGTCAATGGCGAACGCTGGATTGCCCTGGCGTTGATTGTGGCGGCACTTGTTCTGATTGCACGGGGTTAAAGCGATGAATCTGATTCTGTTGTTGGTACTGGTGATTGCCGCCGGTGCGGTGCTGAGTGTGCAAGCCGCGATCAACGGCCGCCTGGGCCAGACGGTCGGCGTGTTGCGCAGCAGTTTATTGACCTTTGCGGTGGGCGCAATCAGCACGGCGTTGTTGATTTTCTTCTTCGAACCCGCACAGGCCGTGAGCTTGCTGGACGTGCCCAAATGGCAGTTGACCGGCGCGTTGTTTGGCGTGGTGTACATGATGGTCATGGTCGGCGCAGTGCCCGTGGTGGGGACGGCAGTGGCCACGGTGGCGGTGATCGTCGGGCAGTTGGGCATGGGCATGCTGATCGATAACTTCGGCTGGCTGGGCAACCCGGCCATCGAGCTGTCGGGCAGCCGTATCGTGGCAATGCTGCTGTTGGCAGTGGCGCTGGTGTTCATGTACCGCAGCAACAGCCGACTGGCCGATTAACGGCGGTGAACCTTGAAACCTTGCCGGTAGTCACTGCTTAAGGTGCAGCGCCCGTTGCACCTGGACGACCATGCAAAAGGAGTCTGAACATGGCTGATAAAACCTGTGCCTGCCCACACTGCAAATGCGTACTGGGCACCAACGCGGTGATGAAAGACGGCAAGGGCTACTGCTGCCAAGGCTGCGCCGAGCACCATGCGCATGGCGAACCGTGTGCCTCGTCGACCGGTTGCGAGTGCGCCAAGTCTGCCCACGGCTAAAAATCCGCTCGGCTTATCGGGTGGCGGTCATTACCATGGCCGCTCACCCTTGATTGATGTGTGCTTCATGGCCCTGGCCGCGCCTCCCGACCTCACTGATCATGCCGTCCCCGTGCAACCACTGGCGCGCACCTACCCCCGTGGGTTGTATGTGGAGCCACACAGCCACGACTGGGGCCAGTTGCTCTACGCCATGAGCGGGGTGATGTGGGTTGAAACACCGCGCGAAGCCCTGGTAGTACCGCCGCAGCGCGCCGTGTGGTTGCCACCGGGTGTGGAGCACGGGATTCGCGTGGTCTCGGACTTGCAGATGCGCAATATCTACCTGCGCCCAGCCTTGGCGGCGACGCTGGACAGCCAGGTGCAGGTGATTGAAGTCGGCGGGCTGCTGCGTGAGCTGATCGTCACGCTGGTTGATCAAGGCGATAACGGTGATACCGCCTATTACGACGCCGTAGTCGGTCTGGCGCTGTTGGAGTTGCAACGCGCGCGCCGCTCCCAGATCCGCATTGCCATGCCACTGGGGGCGGACCGCCGGTTGATCAATGCCTGCCAGGCAGTGATGGCGGCGCCCTCGCTGGAAATCCCCTTTGAGCAACATGCCGAAGCGGCGGGTGCCAGCGTGCGCACCCTGGCGCGGTTGTTCCAGAACAACCTCGGTATGGGCTTTGCCGAATGGCGCCGTCAGGTGCAGCTAGCCACGGCGGTGGCGGAACTGATCCAGGGCCAGTCGGTGAGCGGCATTGCCCGCTCTTTGGGCTATTCGCCGAGCAGCTTCAGCGACATGTTCCGCCGTGAACTGGGTGTGGCACCGTCGCAATACGTCGGTTGAGGCTTTGGCCGAAATCCTGAAGCACTTGGCCGATGCTTCGGGGGGGTGCTCACTACACTGAGCGCATCAACCCACCCGGCGTAAACCCTATGAACTATCCCCTATGAACTATCTCATTTCCCTCGCCATCGGCCTGTTTGTCGGCGTGATCTATGGTGCCCTGGACTTTCGCTCACCCGCGCCGCCTGCCATTGCCCTGGTGGGGCTGATGGGGATGTTGATCGGCGAGAAGCTCTGGCCCATGGGCCGTGAGCTGGTCAGCGGTTGGTTGTCCTGATTTCTTTTTCCACTTCGATGGATATTGGCCATGAAAGCACTGCAATTTTCCGCCACCGGCGACCTCGCCGCCCTCAGTTTCGTTGAAGTCGACAAGCCGCTGCCGGCTGCCGGTGAAGTGTTGGTCCAGGTTAAAGCGGCGGGTTTGAACCCCAGCGACGTTAAAAACGTACTTGGCCGGTTTCCCTACACGACGTTGCCGCGTATTCCCGGCCGGGACTTTGCCGGTGTGGTGGTGGAAGGCCCGCAGCAACTGGTTGGCCAGGCAGTGTGGGGCACCGGCCGTGACCTCGGCTTTTTTGCCGATGGCTCCCACGCGCAGTACCTCACGGTGTCGGCGAAAGGCGTGGCGCATAAACCGACGCATCTAAGCTTTGCCCAGGCTGCCAGCCTCGGTGTGCCGTACACCACCGCCTGGGATGCGCTGGAGCGCAGCGGTGTCGGCAAAGGCACGCGGCTGCTGGTGATTGGCGCCAATGGTGCTGTAGGCAGCGCGGCGTTGGCGCTGGCGAAAATTCGCGGTGCGCAGGTGCTGGCGGCGGTGCGCAAAGCGGATCAGGTCGAGGCGTTGCAGGCGCAGGGCTTCGACGCGATTGCCCTGGGCCAACCGGACGCATTGGGCGGGCAGGTGAATGCGGTGTTCAAGGGCGGCGCCGATGTGATCTTCGACACCACCGGTTTCTGGCTGCCGGCGGCTGTCGCCGGTTTGGCCCCGTTCGGCCGCATCGCGATTATCGCTGCGCCGGTTGATGGGCATGTGCAGCTGCCGGCGCTGGCGTTGTACCGCAAGGGCGGCTCAGTGGTGGGCATCAATTCATTGCTCTACAACTGCGAGCAATGTGCGGTGATGCTGGAGCAGTTTGGGCGGTTTTTTGATGAGGGTTCGCTACCGTTGCCGACAGGGTTGCGTGAGGTAGCGTTGGCAGATGGGGTGCAGTGCTACGAGGAAGTCAACAAAGGCAGCGCGGACAAGGTCATCTTCCTGCCTTAATGCGGTTAAAAAGTGTGGGAGCTGGCTTGCCTGCGATGGCGGTCTGTCAGTCAGAGAGTTATTGACTGATCCACCGCTATCGCAGGCAAGCCAGCTCCCACATTTTGATCTTCACTGGGTTTGAGGACTGTTTTTGATCGGACGTTTCCCACAAAGGTTTCAGGTTGTCGCTCGGAAGCGGGCTGACTAACCTCACTGGCGTCGCTGACAATTCAGCGATCGGATTTGACCGTCCGACTTAACCAGTACGCAAGAGCACCCAAGACCTATATCAGGCGTTTTTTTTACGCTTGATGTATCGTGTCGCGGCAGCTGTGCGCGGGATACCTTCGGGTATGCCGGATCCCTGGTTCCGGTCGGTCAACCCGCGTTCAGCTGCCACCCCACTTTGTTTGACCGCAAGTGATGACAGCTCCACTACCAGGAGTTCCACCATGATCAAAGACAGCCCCAACCCCCCAGTCCATCAAGACTACGACACCAGCACCCTGCACGAAGTCGCCTACCGCGCGATCAACCACTATCTCAACCCCGGTAAACCCATTCCTGAATTCAGCGAAGGCATCTTCACCGTGCGCGCAGACTTGGGCACGGAAACCTTGCTGGTCAATGCTTCCCAGGATCTGGCTTCCATCAGTGATATCGCCAACCACCTGGCGTTTGAAATCGAGGGTTCGCAACGCAATGTCGCGTTGGGTATCTGCCGAATGCTGGAAGGTGTGCAACTGCTAGTCGACAAGGCGCTGAATGTAGCCCACCCCGTAGCTTGAATGGGGGGCTAAGATCGTTCCCACGCTCTGCGTGGGAATGCATCCAGTGACGCTCCGCGTCACCTTGCATCCTCTATGGCGGGACGCGGAGCGTCCGGGGCGGCATTCCCACGCGGAGCGTGGGAACGATCTCAACACAAGGTCGCGCTGGGTATCTGCCGAATGCTGGAAGGTGTGCAACTGCTGGTCGACAAGGCGCTGAATGTAGCCCACCCCGTGACTTAAAAGTGTGGGAGCTGGCTTGCCTGCGATGGCGGTCTGTCAGTCAGAGAATGATTGACTGATCCACTGCTATCGCAGGCAAGCCAGCTCCCACATTTTGATTTTTACTAGGCTTCAGGGACGCCTTTTTCCCAGGCCGACCAGTTCTTCAGGATCGCCTGTACCAGCGGATTGCCCGTGCGGTACAGGTTCTCCAACGCCGGTACAAACCCACCCTGGTCCGCATACTTCAGCAAGTTGTCCACCTCGCTGTAGCCCGGATACGGCCGGTCGAAATCGGAACCGGCGCGTACCACGGCCAAGCGCTGAATATCCACCAACCCTTCACGGCTGGCGCGCAGCAAGGCTTCATAGGTGGAGTTGTCTTCCTGCTGGGTGGTGCAGTACTCGCCTTTGTTGTCGGTGAGCAACTTGGTCCAGACCTCGGCGCGTTCGCTCAGGCGTGTGCCGGAGAACCAGGTGTTGCCCGCCAAAGTGTCGCAGCGTGTGACTTGCGGCGGCTGGTTGGCCGGCGCGGCCGGGTAGTGTTTACGCCAGGCGCTGGATTCCTTGCTTTCGCTCAGCTCTACCTTTTGCGACAAGGCAAACGCCTTGGCCTGCAACTTCGGGTTCAGCTCGAATACTTCGGTCTTGTAGTCCAACGGTGGTTTTTCGTTGGGGTCTTTGGTGTTGATGCCGATGTAACCGGTTGGCCAGTCTTTAGGCGCATCGCGCGAATCCAGCTCCCATTGGGTGCCGAACTCCACCAGGTAATGCGCCCAGGCGGCGGTGCCGATGGTTCCGTGTTTAGGGCTGATGCCGGCGATCCCGGCAATCAGGAAGTAGCTCTGGCGCAGGTCGAACTTGGGCGACAACGCCAGGGCCAGTGTGGACGCGGCGGCGTTGGTTTGGCCCATGCCGGTCACCAGCAGGCACACGTCCAGGGTGTTGCAGCGGATCACCGGGTATTCGGCCGACAGGCCTGGCACACGGACTTCCTGCTTGAGTTCCAGGCGGTCGATCCAGGTTTGCGCCTCGGGGGCGAACATGGTGATCAGCATCACTTTGGGTTTGATCGGCGCCGCAGCATCGGCCAGCACCACGTGGGGCAAAAAGGCCAGGCCGATGGCCATCGAGAGACGGGTAAGCATGTTCATCTATAGCTCCTTGATCAGAATTGGTAACCGACACCGGCGTAGTAGCCCCAGCCATCCGAGCGGGCGCGGAAGTTGCCTTCGCCAAAATTCAGCTCGCTGCCATCCTCCCAGTTGCCGCCGTTGTGGAAGTAACGACCGACCAGGGTGAAGCGCAGGTGGGTGAACGAATACAACAGCACGTTGGTGGCCACCAATGAATTGGCGGTGCGCGCCGGGTTGTCCTTGTGCAAGTCCGAGCCGAAATCGTAGTTGGTAAAGCCGATGTAGGTCAGCGAGGCACCGTTATCGAAGCTGCTGATGGGCACGATGTATTTCATTTGCGCACGATAGCCGTCCCACGAGTATTCGTTGCTCGCGCCGTAGTTTTCCCATTGGTAACGCCCATAGAAGTTGGCCGACAGGTTGACCCGCGAATGAGTGTCGATGTCGGTGCCCAGGCCGCTGTACAAGGTGTTGGCGCGGTTGGACTTGTTACTGCCGTGGTCGTAGATCCAGTCAAAGGCTACATACCATTCCTTGAACGGACCGATGGCCAAACTGCGGCCGGCCAGGTAGTCGATGGAGATACGCGGCTCATGCTCCATAAATACCGGCGAACCATGGTCCCACGCGCCTTTGTCATTACTGTTACCGATGCCGAGGATTTTCGGCACGTCGATATAGCCATACAGCTCGAACGGGCCTTTGCGGCCGAAATACTCGTATTCCAGGTACACATCATCCTGCGGCTTGGGGCCGAAGCTGATGTCTTTGCTGCCGATCAGGGTCAGGTCCTGGTTGAACCAGTCCGACATGTACACGCCTTTTTTTACCGGGCTGGCTTCCGGGTTTTTGGTTTCAGGACTGAGGGTTTCGCCCTGTGCTGAGTCATCGGTGGGTTTTTGCTGCGCCAAAATGGGTGCGCTGAGTACTCCCGTAACGGCGGCCAGTAGCAAGGAAACACCAAAACAAGCGGGACGCCTTGAGGTGAGGTGCATTGAAAATCCCTATTCTTACGCGGTTGGAACCCGTTTCTGCGGGTAGTGGTGAACTTGGCGGCCAAGTTCGTTCCGCAAACGTTTGCACGTGGCGTACCAACTTTGCTCAAAGGGTTGAGCAGTATGGAGAAAACAGGGATTAGTCGACCTTTTGGTCAAAATTGGCTGGGTGTCAATTTCTCGATGCGGTTGAATAAATGCATCGCGGTTTCGCGTCGATACTCGCTCGGCGTCTGGTGCATCTCGATGCGAAAGTGCCGGTTGAAGTTGGACAGGTTGGCGTAGCCCACTTCAAAGCAGATGTCCGCCACTGACATGTCGCTTTGCAGCAACAGGCGGCAGGCGCGTTGCACGCGGAACTTGCGCATCAGGTCTATAAACCCGTGACCGGTGTTGCGTTTGAAGAAGCGTGAGAAGCCGGGTTCGCTCATCTGCAGTTGCTGGGCGATGACCGAGAGGCGCAAGTCGCCGGTCAGCTCGCGCATCAGGTAATCGAAGGCTTTGTTGATGCGTTCGGCGCTGCGCGCATCCAGGGTTGGCGCGTAGCAGGGGCTGGCCAGCGCCTTTACCTGCGGCTGGGGTGCATTTTTTAGCGTGTCGAGCAGTTGCAGGAACAGGATCAACCGTTGCAGGCCTTGGGCGTTGCCGATGGCTTCCATCAACCCGGCTGCCTGCACGGCGGTCTCACCCGTGAATTCCAGGCCGCGTCGGGCCTGTTCGAACAGCGGCTGCAAGTCGCCGAGTTCCGGCAGGGTTTTGCGCAGCGCGAGCAGGGCGGCGCCGTCGAATTGCAGCACCACGTCGCGGCCAGTCAGGTATTCGCCAGGGGCCAGGTCGCCGATCCAGTCGTGGGGCAGGTCGGGGCCGATCAGCGCCACATGCCCGGCGCTGAACGCACCGATATAGTCGCCCGCTACCAACTTGCCACTGCCTTGGCGGATCAGGTGGATCTCAAACTCGGGGTGGTGGTTCCAGCGCGCCAGGTCATACGGGTAGTCATGTTCGAACCAGCGAAAACAGTGGTCCGGCTCGGGCAGGATCACTTCGAGTTCGGCGGGGCGATGTTCGAATAGTTTGTCGCGGCTGACGGGCACGGTGATGCCTCTTATACATTGGATAACGCCAAAATACGCGTAGCGGCAATCAGTGCGCTACCCCCGGTTTTGCCCGGCACTGATACTTTTTTGACTTTCAAGTACGGGTTAAAAAAGTATCAGCAGCGCATTCGCCATTCGTTTGTGAGGCCTTGACCAAGCTGCTGTAATCGCAACTCAACAACAAAAACAACAGGTGGATACCGCCATGCTCAAGCTCCCACACGCGCTGTTCCTGCTGACTGGCCTGGCGCTGGCCATGCCCAGCTACGCCGCCGACACCGTGACCATCGCCACAGTCAACAACAGTGACATGATCCGCATGCAGCGCCTGTCCAAGGTGTTCGAGCAGCAGCACCCGGACATCAAGCTCAATTGGGTGGTGCTCGAAGAAAACGTGCTGCGCCAACGCCTCACCACCGATATCGCCACCCAGGGCGGGCAATTCGATGTGCTGACCATCGGCACCTACGAGACGCCATTGTGGGGCGCCAAACACTGGCTGGAACCGCTGACCGAACTGCCTGCCAACTATGACGCCGAGGATATTTTCCCTTCGGTGCGCCAAGGCTTGTCGGTCAACAACACCCTGTACGCGTTGCCGTTTTATGGTGAAAGCACGGTCACCTACTACCGCACAGACTTGTTCAAGCAAGCGGGGCTGAGCATGCCTGCGCACCCGACCTGGACTCAGCTCGGTGAGTTTGCCGCCAAACTCACGGTAAAAGATAAAGACCAATACGGCATGTGCCTGCGTGGCAAAGCGGGTTGGGGCGAGAACATCGCCTTGTTGAGCACCATGGCCAACGCTTTTGGCGCACGCTGGTTCGACGAACAGTGGAAGCCGCAGCTGACCAGCCCTGAATGGACGGCCGCCGCCAACTATTACGTCAACACCCTGAAAAACTACGGCCCGCCAGGCGTCTCCAGCAACGGCTTCAACGAAACCCTGGCGCTGTTCAACAGCGGCAAGTGCGCGATCTGGGTGGATGCCAGCGTCGCTGGCTCGTTCACCACCGACAAAACCCAGAGCAAAGTGGCCAACAGTGTAGGGTTTGCCGCCGCGCCGACCGAAGTCACCGACAAAGGCTCTTCCTGGCTCTATGCCTGGTCCCTGGCCATCCCGGCCACGTCCAAACACAAGGACGCCGCCAAGGCCTTTATTGCCTGGGCCACCTCCAAGGACTACATCCAACTGGTCGCCGACAAAGAAGGCATCACCAACGTACCACCGGGCACTCGCCAGTCCACCTACAGCGAGGCTTACCTGAAGGCCGCGCCGTTTGCCCAGGTGACGCTGGAAATGATGAAACACGCCGACCCTGCGCACCCGTCGGCCCAGCCGGTGCCGTATGTGGGCGTTCAGTACGTGACCATCCCGGAGTTCCAGGCCATCGGCACCTCGGTGGGCAAGCTGTTCTCGGCGGCGCTTACCGGCGGCATGACGGTTGACCAGGCGCTGCTTGAGGCTCAGTCCACCACCGAACGCGAAATGAAACGCGCCGGTTATCCTAAGTAAACAGGACTTCCTTATGAAACGACTCGAAGGTAAAAGCGCGCTGATCACCGGATCGGCGCGCGGTATTGGCCGCGTCTTTGCCCAGGCTTATATCGCTGAAGGCGCAACGGTTGCCATTGCCGATATCAACCTGCAACGCGCGCAGGCCACAGCCGCCGAACTGGGGCCACTGGCTTACGCGGTCGCGATGGACGTCACGGATCAAGCCTCCATCGACGGCGCGATTGCCACCGTGGTGGCCCATGCCGGCAAACTCGATATCCTCATCAACAACGCCGCACTGTTCGACTTGGCGCCCATCGTCGATATCACTCGCGACAGCTTTGACCGGCTGTTTTCGATCAACGTCGGCGGCACGTTGTTCACCTTGCAGGCCGCGGCCCGCCAGATGATCCGCCAGGGCCACGGCGGCAAGATCATCAACATGGCCAGCCAGGCGGGGCGGCGCGGCGAGGCATTGGTGGCGGTGTATTGTGCGACCAAGGCGGCGGTGATCAGCCTCACGCAGTCAGCGGGCTTGAACCTGATCAAGCAGGGTATCAACGTCAATGCCATCGCGCCGGGCGTGGTTGATGGCGAGCACTGGGATGGCGTGGATGCGCTGTTTGCCAGGCATGAAGGGCTGGCGCCTGGCGAGAAGAAACAACGGGTTGGGGCCGAAGTGCCGTTCGGGCGCATGGGCACGGCTGAGGATTTGACCGGCATGGCGATCTTCCTGGCCTCTAAAGACGCCGATTACATCGTGGCCCAGACCTACAATGTCGACGGCGGCAACTGGATGAACTAGGTCAAGTGTGGGAGCTGGCTTGCCTGCGAAAGCGGTTTATCAGTTGCAGTCTTGCTGCCTGACCCACCGCTTTCGCAGGCAAGCCAGCTCCCACCTTTGATCTTTGAGCTTCTTGGACGGCAACACTGTGCTCAAAAAAGTAAACAAAGTGTTTGTGGAGGTAGCCGTCCCTCATGTCTACTTTTACCTGCACCTCACAGGAGTGCCGCCATGACCCTTGCGAAAACTGCCATTGCCTCATTCGACGTCGACCCTCAAAAGAGTTTCACGCCGCTGTGCCCCAATGAACTGCCGGTGGCCGGTGGCGACCAGATCGGTGCCGAACTCAACTACATGGCCAGTCTTGCCGGTTACCGTGTCGGCAGCAAAGACGCACATACCCCGCAAGCACCGTGGGTGGTCACGCAACCTGGCGACATGCTCAAACCCACCGGCCTTGAGCATGCCGACCTTACCTGGCTCAGTCATTGTGTGCCGGGCACTGAAGGCTTCACCTTGCTCGACGAATTACCCACCCCGTATGACTACGACTACTTCATCTGGAAGGGCGTTGAACCCGACCTGCATCCCTATGGCGCCTGTTACCACGACCTGCACGACAAGCTGTCCACGGGGGTTATCGAGTACCTCAAGGCCCAGGGCGTGCGTCGCGTGATCGTGGGTGGCCTGGCCCTGGACTTCTGCGTCAAGACCACCGCCTTGCAACTGCTCAAGGCTGGCTTGGAAGTGGTTCTGCACCTGCCGGCGTGCCGAGGCATCAGCGAGGCGGGTGGTGCGGCGGCGGTAGAGGAGTTGCTCAATGCCGGTGCAGTCATCAGCCGTAGTCGCGAAGAGCTGAGCGCGATGGCCACGCGCTAACTGCAGGCCCGGTAACGTGCTGTGCCGGTGTTTCGCGGCTAGAGCGGTAGTTCTGCGCGTTAAAAAATGAGACGCGTCCTACATCACTCGCTGGGAGTTACTGATTACCCTCTACGCTTTTGCACAAGCGGCCTTGTCTGGCCGGGGGGCGCTATCGCGTGAGGGAGTCAACTGCAAACCGTGTTGCCCGGTTCCTGCCGGAATTTATGCTTATGGTCGTTGTAAGCCTGCTTTCAGGCGGGGCCGCTACCTTTCTGGCGAGCACCACCTATTTGCGCCGCCTTGGCCCGGCGATGCAAACCGGATGTACCGTTGCGCTGTTGCTGGGCTTGATGATTTTATCTGGCCTTGGCCATTGGATGCTGGCACGCGGGCGCGTTGCGTCCTCTGGATGGCAGACGGGCTATTTTGTCCTCTGCTTGATAGTGGTGACACCGACCATTCAATACCGGCCCCACGCGCTGGCTTATCTGTTGGGGGTTGTGTTTCCACTGCTGGGAATACTTCTGCTAAACACTTACCGCTATCACGACATGCGACTGAAACTGGCAAACATTCGCTGCCCGTAGCTCCCGCGCAGTCACGCGGGAGCACACCAGGCCTGCCCGCTACCGCTCGATCGAGCGGCTCCACCGCGCATTCCACTCCGGCCGCGCCTGGTTCACCTGGTCCCAATCAATCGAAATCGCTGTCTGCAAGTAACCTTGCATGGCCTCCACCCGCGCGCGGGTTTTGTCGGTGGTCGGCGTAGTCGGATTCGACGGGATCTGGTCACCTTCTTCCAGCGCCGGCGCCTGGGCTTGGGCGGTCAGCAAGAAGGCCGCAAGTTTCTGTGCCAGTTCCGGCTGGTCATTACGCGCAATGACACACTCGGCCACGTTGAGCACCACTGCGCCTTCCTTGGGCTGGGCGTATTCCATCGGGATGCCGAGCAATTGCTGCGTGGTCACTTGAGTCGGGGTGAGCGGGAAGATCGCCGCTTCGTCGGTCTGTACCATCTCGGAAATCTTCGCGGAACTGGCGATGTACTCCAGCACGTTGGGGCCGATGGTTTTTGGCCAGGCCTTGAAGCCCGGCTCCACGTTGGTCTCGGAGCCGCCCTGGATGCGGTTGAACATCAAGAAGCCGTGCAGGCCGAAGGTGGAGGAGGCCAGGGACTGGAACACCACCTTGTCCTTGAATCGCGGATCGGCCAGGTCCATCCATGAGGTGGGCGCGGCCCAGCCTTTTTCCTTGAACATCTTGGCGTTGTAGCCCAGGCCCGTGACGCCCAGGGTCACGGCAACCGCTTCATCCTTGATTTTGGCCTTGGCCGGGATCTGGTCCAGGGTCGGGTTGGGTGTGAGTTTGTCGCACAGGCCCATGGAAATGGCGCGGTACATGATGCCGTCGTCGAGGAACATCACGTGCATCTGCGGGTTGTCTTTGTTGGCCTGGACCTTGGCGAGGATGTCCGACGAGGTGCCGGGCACAATCACCACCTTGACGTTATTGGCCTTCTCGAACGCGGGCAGCACCTTGTCGGCGTACACCCGTTCCATGGTGCCGCCGTTCATGCCCAGGTACAGCGTCGGCGCGGCATGGGCGGTGGCGGTGAGCAAGGCGAGGGGCAAGCAGGACAGCGCGATACGTGGGTTCATGGGTTTTTCCTCTCAGGCTTGGAAACGACGAATGGAAAACGCTTCGATGGGTTGGCGGCTGGCGCCTGTGCAGACGATCTCTGCCAAGGCTTCACCGACGGCGGGGCCGAGCTGGAACCCGGCGCCGGCAAAGCCGAAACCGTGGAGCAGGCCAGGTTGGGTGCTGCTGGGGCCGATCACCGGTTCATGATCGGGTAAGTAACCTTCGGTGCCGCTCCAGGTACGAATCGCCTGGGCACCCTTGAGAAACGGGTACAGTTCGCCGGCATTGCGCAGAATCTCCAAAACTGCCGCTTGCCCAGGGCGCGCCGTCAGCGGGCCAAGGGCAAAACCACGGCCGCCGCCGAGGATGCAATTGCCACGGGTGACCTGCCGTGCATAAATCCCGCCGCCTTCAACGCCGGTGCTCACGTTCATCACCACTGGCAGCGGCTCGGTCACCAGCATCGCCGGGTGTGCCGAGGTAATCGGCACCGGCTCGCCAAATTGCGCGGCAACCGTACCGGCCCAGGCGCCCGCGCAGTTCAGCAACCACGGCGCGTGCAGGTGCAGGCCATTGGCGCAGCGCACCTGGAAGCACTGGCCGTCATGTTCGATCTGAGTCACTTCGGCCTGCTCGTGCACCGCCGCGCCAAGGCGCTGCGCCGCACGGGCGAAAGCGGGCGACACCAGGCGCGGGTTGGCATGCCCGTCTTCAGGGCACAGCGAGGCGCCCACCGCGATATCCCCGACCCAAGGGAAGCGAGCGCGCAGTTCGGTGTAATCCAACAACTGCAAGCCCAGGCCAAAGCCACGGGTCTGTTCGGCATAGGCTTGCAGCGCGGCGAAATCCGCATGGCTGCGCGCCAGTTTCAAATGCCCGGACCGCACATACTCGCCGTCGATGCCGATCAACCCCGGCAGGTCGGCCCACAGTTCATGGGCGCGTTGTGACAGTGGCAGTTGATGCAAGGGGCGGCCCTGGCGGCGCACACCGCCGTAATTCACGCCGCTGGAGTGCGAGCCACAAAAGTCTCGCTCCACCAAGGCCACACGCTGGCCTTTTTGCGCGAGCATCAACGCCGCCGAGGCGCCGACGATGCCGCCACCCAACACGATCACGTCGATCATGGCTGCACCTGCACACCAAACGGCAGCGGCTTGATCGGCGCCTGACCGCGCAGGCGGCCAACGTCTTGTATGGCGCGACCGCTGCGTTCGGCCACAACCTCTGCTGCCGCCAGCCCACACATGCGGCCCTGGCAGCGGCCCATGCCGACCCGGCAATGGGCTTTGACCCGGTTGATTTCCCAGTGGCCTTCATCGACGACGGCGCGTACGTCGCCGACGCTGACTTCTTCGCAGCGGCACAGGATTAACTCATCCGGCGCCTGTGCAGCCCATTGCTCGGGGAAAGGGAACGCGGTTTCCAGCCCACGGCGAAAGCGCTGGATACCCGCCAGTTGCTGCTCAAGCAGCGTTGGGCGAAGCGGATCGATGGCAATGCCTGAATCTTCCAGGACCGCCAACGCCGCACGTTCACCGGCCATCTGCGCGGCATCGGCGCCCATGATCCCGGCCCCGTCACCGGCCAGGTACACGCTGCTGACGCTGCTGCGCCCGGCACTGTCGCGCTGTGGCAGCCAGGCGCGATTCAAGCTGTTCCAGGCAAATTCACAGCCGAGCAAATCCGCCAGTTGCGTCTCGCTGCGCAGCGCATGGGCGAACGCCACGGCATCGCATTCCACTACGTGCTTATCCCAGCGGATGCCACGCACCCGTTGCTCGCCGTCGATTTGCTGGAGCGTCGCGCCCTGATACACGGGAACCCCATGGGCAGTGAGCCAGGCACGGTAATAAATGCCTTTGGCCAGGGTCGCCGGTTGCCCCAGCAGCGCCGGCAAAGCACGGCACTGGGCACTGAACGGCGCGCTGTCGAGCACCGCCACCACCTTGGCCCCGGCCTTGGCGTATTGGTACGCGACCAGATACAGCAACGGCCCGCTGCCACACAACGCCACGCGTTCTCCGATGGCGCAGCCCTGGTATTTCAACGCGATTTGCGCAGCGCCAAGGCTGTAGACACCAGGCAAGGTCCAGCCGGGCACCGGCAGAATGCGGTCGGTGGCGCCGGTGGCGACGATAATCTGCGCGTACTCCACGCTTTCGGCGTAGCCGTCAGTCAACATATCCAGGCGACCGTCCTCGGCATTCCACACCAGGGTTTCGGGCCGGTAGTCGATCAGCGGCGCCAACTCATCCAGTGTGCGGTGTACGGCCGTAGCCTTGCCCGCCTCAAAGCCATACAGTTGCTTGGCCGAGCGCTGAAAATTAGCCGGTTGGCGCCGGTAAATCTGCCCGCCGCCGCGCAGGCTTTCATCCACCAGGCAAGGCTTGACGCCATGGTCGAGTAAGGTGCGCGCCGCGCTGATGCCCGCCGGGCCTGCGCCGACAATCACGATCGGTTTCATGCCTGACGCCCCGGATCGCGGCTGATCGCCTGGCCCTCTTGCAGCAGCGTCGAGCAAGCCCGCACACGGCGCCCATCCTCCAGCCGCACCCAGCAGTCCTGGCACGCGCCCATCAGGCAGAAACCGGCGCGGCGTTCGGCGCTGAAATCGCTGCCGCGCAGGTGCTCGGCGCAGGTCAATATGGCGGTGAGCAACGTGTCGCCCAGCAAACCGGTGGCCGGTTGCCCGTCGAGGGTGAAGGCCAGGGCAGGGCGCCGGGTTTCGGCCAAGCGTTTGAACAAGGCCATCAATGTTTCCCCACCAGTACGCGGTCCAGGCCATACACCCGGTCGAGCAGGACCATGGTGGCTGCGGTGAGTGCAATGACCAGCGCCGAGACCGCCGCCATCATCGGGTCGATGGACTCGGTGGCGTACACGTACATGCGCACCGGCAGGGTTTGCGTGGCTGGCGAGCTGACAAAAATAGACAGCGTTACTTCATCGAAACTGTTGATGAACGCCAGCAACCAGCCGCCGGCCACGCCCGGCAGAATCATCGGTAAGGTGATTTGACGGAACAGCGTGAAGCGCCCGGCACCCAGCGATTCGGCGGCTTGCTCGGCACTGCGATCAATCCCGATGGCCGCCGCCAACACCAGGCGCAGCACGTACGGGGTGATGATCACCACGTGCGCCAGCATCAGCCAGGTGAAGCTGCCATTGACGCCCATCAGCGCAAACAGGCGCAGCATCGCCACGCCCAGCACCAGGTGCGGAATGATGATGGGCGAGAGGAACAACGCGCTGAAAAAGTTGCGCCCCGGGAACTGATAACGGCTGATCGCCAAGGCGGCGGGCACTGCAATCAACGTGGCCAAGGTGGCGGCGGTAAACGCCAGGATCAGGCTGTTGTAGAACGCCTGGATAAAGTCGGCACGCTCGAACACCGCCCGAAACCAGCGCAGCGAGAAGCCCGAGGTGGGCAGGCTCAAGGTGTTTTCCGGGGTGAAGGCCACCAGGCACACCACCACCAGCGGCGCCATCATGAACAGCACCACCACACCATGAAAACCGAGGGCCAAAGGACCGTTTCTGGACATGCGCTTAAACCCCCAGGGACTTTTTGTAGCGGCCTTCGACCATGCGGTTCCAGCTCAGCATGATCAGCAAATTGACCAACAGCAGCACCACCGCAATGGTCGCGCCCATGGGCCAGTTGAGTTCCGAGAGGTACTGGTCGTACACCACGGTGGCGACCATTTTCAGGCGGCGTCCGCCGAGCAGGCCGGGGATCGCAAACGAACTGGCGGCCAAGCCGAACACGATCAAGGTGCCGGACAGCACGCCCGGCATCACTTGCGGCAATACGATCTTGCGCATCACCGTGGCCTGGCTTGCGCCCAGCGACAACGCCGCCTGTTCCGCCGACGGGTCGAGCTTTTGCAGCGAGGTCCATACCGGGATGATCATGAACGGCAGCATCACGTGCACCAGGGCGATCACCACGGCGAACGGCGTGTACAGCAGCTTCACCGGGCGCCCGCCGAGGAATTGGATGACTTGGTTGACCAGCCCATCGGCGCCGAGCAACAAGCTCCAGCCGAAGGCGCGCACCACCACCGAAATCAGCAGCGGCGTGAGGATCAAAATCAAAAAGATTGAGCGCCACGGCGTGCCCATACGGCTGAGGATGTAGGCTTCGGGTACGCCGATCACCACGCACAGCAGGGTCACCAGGGCGCTGATCCAGAAGGTGCGCCAGAAGATCTCGTAGAAGTACGCATCGCTGAACAGCGACAGGTAGTGGGCAAAGGTCCACTCACCAGCCTTCACGCCCACCTGGTAGTCGAACACGTTGAACGACAGCACCAGGGTCATGAACAGCGGCAGGATCAGCAGGCCGCTGAACAGCAGCAGCGCCGGCAGCGACAACAGATAACCGCGGCTCATGCGCGCACCTCATCCGCCGCCAGCACGCGCAGCAATTCGGCGTGCCAGTCCAGACCCACCGCCGCGCCGCAGCCGAGCGGCGCGCTGCCGTCATTGCTGCGTACCACGGTAATTTCGCCCAGAGACGTTTGGATGCGGTAGAGCCATTGGCTGCCGAAGAAATAACTGTCGAGTACCTTGCCCTGCAGGCGGCCTGCGCCGGCATCCACCAGCTGGATTTTTTCCGGGCGCAGGCTCAGGACCAGTTCGCCTTTGCCGCCGACAAGACGCACTTGCGCAGTGCCGAATTCGTCGTAGTCACCGGCGAGCAGGTTGGCCTTGCCGACAAAGTCCGAGATAAACCGCGTACGTGGGTGTTCGTAGAGCTTGTAGGGCGCGTCGATTTGGGTCACGCGCCCGGCCTGCATCACCACCACGCGGTCGCTGATCGACAGGGCTTCGGCCTGATCGTGGGTGACCATCAAGGTGGTGATGCCCACGGCGCACTGGATGCGGCGGATTTCAAACTGCATTTCTTCGCGCAGGTTGGCATCGAGGTTGGACAGTGGCTCATCGAGCAGCAGCACGGGCGGCTCGATCACCAGCGCACGCGCCAGGGCCACACGTTGGCGCTGGCCGCCGGACAATTCACGCGGGTAGCGCTCGGCGTGCGGGGCCAGGCGCACCAGTTCCAACACGGTTTTGACTTTGCTGGCGATTTCGGCGGCCGGCACTTTGCGCATTTTCAGGCCGAAGGCCACGTTGTCACGCACACTCATGTGCGGGAACAACGCATAGCTCTGGAATACCACGCCCAAGCCACGGCTGGCGGGTTTGGCGTGGGTGATGTCGCGGCCGTTGAGCAGGATCTGCCCGCCGCTCACGTCCACAAAACCGGCGATCATTTGCAGCGTGGTGGTTTTGCCGCAGCCCGAAGGGCCGAGCAGGGAAACGAACTCGCCTTTTTCCACCGCAAGGTCGGTGGCGACCACAGCGTCGACGGCGCCGTAGCGTTTGCTCAAGGCGTTGAGTTGGAGAAAAGCCATGTCTGCGTTCCACCTTTTTTGAGACGCGTCGAAACGCGCTTTTTTGTTTTGGGCAGATGCGAAAAGAGTGTTGCGGGTGCGTTGGCGCTCGATCTCACGTCGGCTGCTCGTTGTTGTTCATTTCGCCCCTGTGGACGCAGATTAGGACGAAGACTAGGATGGGCGGAAGATGGAATTTCACTGAACGGACTATTATTTTCAATTTTATTCATTCACCAGAATGTATACCGAGATTAAGTGTTATGAATTCCACTGAGCGGAATGAAAACGGTAAGGAAGTCGGCGCTGGGAGCGTCTCTCGGCTGTTTGCGTTATTGCGCACGTTGGGCGAAGTGCCCGAAGGCGGTGAGCGCGTGACTCAGCTCGCGCAGCAAGTCGGGCTGTCGCAACCCACCACGCACCGGCTGCTACGCAGCCTGATGGAGGAGGGCATGGTTGAGCAGGATGCGCGCAGTAAGCGCTATCGCCTGAGCCTGGAGTTCTTCGCCCTGGCGGCCAACGCGGGTAAGACTGGTAATTTGCGCGATCTGGTGCGCCCGAGCATGTTGCGCCTGAGTGCTTCATTGGGCGATTCGCTGTTTTTGCTGGCGCGCAGCGGCTTTGATGCGATCTGCCTGGACCGCAGCGAAGGGCCGTATCCGATTCGCACCTTCACTGGCGATATCGGCGGGCGCGTGGCGCTCGGCGTGGGGCAGGGGAGCCTGGCGATTCTGGCGTTCTTGCCGGAGGAGGAGCGTGAGACGGTGATTCGCTACAACCTGCCACGCCTCAAGGATTTTCACCTGTATGACGAGGTGTTGTTGCGCTCCGAGGTCGAGAATGTGCGGCGTCTGGGTTATGCGGCGCGTAACACCGGCGTGCTCGAAGGCATGGCCGGGTTGGCGGTGCCGATTCTGAATCGCGACGGGCACGCGGTGGCGGCGCTGAGTGTGGCGACCATCAGTGACCGCTTGGGGCCGAGCCGGTTGCCGATGGTGGTGGAGTTGCTCAAGCGCGAAGCGGCGGCGATCGGGCCACGGATCAACCCGTTTGATCCGACGTTGCGTCGGCCGTCCCAGACCTTTGGTGGCTAGCTCATCTCAACGCAATGAGGATCAGGTTTTCTGTGGGAGATGGCTTGCCTGCGATGGCGGTACACCAGTCGCCGAAGATGCAAGCTGCCAAATCGCAATCGCAGGCAAGCCAGCTCCCACAGGTTCAGGTTGCAGCTAACGCGACAAGTGTGTGGCCGCGCCGACGGTTTTTACCGCATCGGCTTGCGGATTATTGAAATACAGTTAATATAATCCGGGTAAAATAAATATCACCCGGGTAATAATCAATGCCTATTCAAAATACAGCAGTCTGCACTGCCTTTGTCCGTCACCAACGCGTGGCAGCCGGCGCCTATTCCCAGGTGGCCGAAGCGCTGGCGGGCCTTGACCTGCCCACCGGCAGTTTCCTGGTCTTCGACGATGCCACCGGCACCCAGGTCGATTATCCGTGGCCTGCGGATTATGCGCCTGTCCAAGCGGCACCGGCCCAAGTCGATGAAGCCCCTCCCGCGACGCCTTCGGTCGGCCGTCCCAAGCTGGGCGTGGTTGCGCGGGAAGTCACTCTGCTGCCGCGCCACTGGGAATGGCTGGGCCAACAACGTGGCGGCGCGTCGGCGGCGTTACGCCGGTTGGTGGATGAAGCGCGCAATGTTCACGCAGCCCACGATCAAATGCGCCAGGCCAAAGAAGCCAGCTATCGTTTCATGAGCGCCCTCGGCGGTGACCTGCCAGGGTTTGAAGACGCGTCACGGGCGCTGTTTGCCCATGATGGTGCTGACTTTTCCCATAAGATCGCGCATTGGCCGGTAGACGTGCAGACGTACCTGGCCTGGCTATCACGCAATGCCTTTACCGCATAACAATAATTCAAGGATTCAAACCAGCATGGACGTCACCCCAAAGCGGCCGTTGTGGCAGATCTACCTGATGTTTTTGGCACCCATGGTGCTGTCCAACTTCCTGCAAAGCTTTTCCGGCACCCTCAACGGCATCTATGTCGGGCAGATGCTCGGCACCCAGGCGCTGGCGGCGGTGTCGGGGATGTTCCCCATCGTATTTTTCTTTATTGCGTTGGTGATCGGCCTGGGGGCGGGCGCTTCAGTGTTGATAGGGCAAGCCTGGGGCGCCCAGGAAACTGCGATGGTCAAGGTGATTACCGGCGCCACCCTGACACTTGGCGCGTTGGTGGGCTTGATCGCGGCAGTGCTGGGCAGCCTGTTCGCGCGCCCGGCGTTGCAGGCGTTGGGTACGCCAATCGATGTGCTCGACGACGCAGTGGGTTATGCCCAGATGATGATGTTGATCATGCCGCTGCTGCTGGTGTTTATCCTCTACACCCAGCTGTTACGGGGTGTGAGCGATACGGTTTCGCCGTTGCTGGCGTTGATGGTCTCGACCCTGGTCGGCCTGCTGCTGACCCCGGCGCTGATCCGTGGCTGGATCGGCTTGCCACCCATGGGGATTCAGAGTGCGGTGTATGCAGGCTTGGTGGGCAACGCGGCGGCCATGCTGTTTCTGATTTTGCGCCTGCGGCATAAAAACCATGTGATGGCGCCGGACCGTGAACTGCTCGCGGCCTTGCGCCTGGACCGGGCGATCCTCGGCAAGGTCCTGCGCATCGGCTTGCCAACCGGCTTGCAGATGGTGGTGTTGTCGCTGTCGGAGCTGGTGATTCTGGCGCTGGTCAACGGTCACGGCTCACAAGCTACGGCGGCCTATGGCGCGGTGACGCAGATCGTCAACTATGTGCAGTTCCCGGCGCTGTCGATTGCGATCACGGCCTCGATCCTCGGTGCCCAGGCGATTGGTGCCGGGCGTCTGGAGCGTATCGGGCCGATCCTGCGCACCGGGCTTGTGATCAATCTGTGTCTCACCGGTGGCTTGATCCTGTTGGGTTACTTGTTGTCCCACTGGTTGCTGGGTTTGTTCATCACGGACGACGCGGCGCGGCTCAATGCCGAGCACCTGCTGCATATCATGCTGTGGAGCATCCTGGTGTTCGGGTTCCAGGCGGTGATCGGCGGGATCATGCGCGCCAGCGGCGTGGTGTTGATGCCGGTGGCGATTTCGATCTTCTGTGTGCTGTGTGTCGAGTTGCCAATGGCGTATCTGTTCAACGCGCACTTCGGCCTGGAAGGCGTGTGGATGGCGTTTCCGGTGACCTACCTGGCGATGCTGGTGTTGCAGACCGCCTATTACCGCTTGGTGTGGCGCCACAAGCAGATCAAACGGCTGGTGTGACAGGTTGCTTCAGGCCTTGCAGTAACAGCTCCAGGCCCTGCAAACCTTCTTGCAGACGCACGTGTGGGTGTTCGTCACGGGCGATCCACAGGGCCGTGTTGACCAGGCTGCCATTGATCAACTGAGCCAGCGCGACGCTGGGGGCTCGCGCGATGACACCGGCCTGCATCATCGCCTCCAGCAACTGGCGCAGGGATTCCACGCATTGTTGCTGGGAGCCGGTATCACCGAGTACGGCAGGCGCATCCTGCAACACGATGCGTTGGATCTCGCCATCCTGGGCCATGCGCAAATAGGCGCGGCAGCGCTCACAAAAGCCGCTCCAGGGCTCCTGCGCCTGGTCGCTGATGCCTTGCAGGCGCGCGTCCATCTCCGCGTCGATCTCGGCGACCACCGCCGCCAATAAACCTTTCTTGTCGCCGAAGTGATGGTACAACGCACCGCGGGTGAGGCCGGCGCGCGCGGTAAAATCATCCATCGAAGTGTTGGCGTAGCCTTGGGTAGCGAAGGCTTGGCGAGCGCTGGCGATCAGCCGGGCACGGGTGGCGTCGATCATTTCGGTACGGACTCGGCTCATGGGTAAGGCTCGCGTTATCTCAGTGAGTGATTGACATACGCTGCGTATGTTACGCATGATTTGTCACATACGCACCGTATGTATTTTGCCTTGATACCTGCAAATCGCAAGTTTCAAGAGTTGAGGAAGAGGTTAAGCAGGATGGCAAATCCCTACGCCGAGTTATTCCAGGCCCCAGGCAGCCGGGCGTTTGTACTGGCGGGCATGCTTGCGCGCATGCCGATTTCGATGACCGGCATCGGCCTGATCACCATGCTCTCGCAAGTGCATGGCGGTTATGGCCTGGCAGGCGCGGTGGCGGCGGTGTTTGCCCTGGCGACGGCATTCTGCGCGCCGCAGGTGTCCCGCCTGGTGGACCGCTATGGCCAGGGTCGGGTGCTGCCGGTTGCGGCGCTGATCGGCGGCGGAGCGTTGTTGCTGCTGTTGCTGTGCACACGCTTGCAGGCGCCAGCCTGGACGCTGTTTGTGTTCGCCGCACTGGCTGGTTGCATGCCGAACATGTCGGCCATGGTACGGGCGCGCTGGACCGAGCTGTACCGCGGCCAGCCCAGGCTGCAAACCGCGTTTGCCCTGGAATCAGTGCTTGATGAGGTGTGTTTTATTATTGGCCCGCCAATTTCGGTGGGGCTGTGCGTGGTGCTGTTCCCAGAAGCGGGTCCATTGGTGGCAGCGGTGCTGTTGGCGGTTGGCGTCACCACGTTTGTGCTGCAGCGCGCGACAGAACCGCCGGTGCATGCGCCGCAAGACCACCACGGGCGCTGGTTGATCGCTTCACCGTCGGTACTGATCCTGATGATCCTGCTGCTCGCCATGGGCGTGATCGTGGGTGTGGTGGACGTGGTCAGCGTAGCCTTTGCCCAACACCAGGGCCAACCGGCGGCGGCCAGTATCGTGCTGTCGGTGTATGCCATCGGCTCGTGCCTGGCGGGCTTGGCCTTTGGCATGCTCAAGCTCAAGGCGCCGTTGCCTCGGCAGTTTCTGTTTTGCGGCGTAGCCACTGCGTTGACCACATTACCGCTACTGCTGGTGACCAATATCCCCGGTCTGGCGGCGGCGATTTTTATCTCCGGGCTGTTCTTTGCCCCAACGTTGATCGTCTCCATGGCCCTGGTGGAGCAGGTGGTGCCGCCCAGCCGCCTGACTGAAGGCATGACCTGGCTGATCACCGGCCTGAGCATCGGCGTGGCCATTGGTGCCGCCAGCTCCGGTTGGATGATCGACCACTTTGGCGCTGCCAGCGGGTTCTGGGTGGCATTGGCGGCCGGGGCGGTGGTGTTGGGTTCAGCCGCGTTTGGGTATCGGCGGTTGGGGCGTCAGCCTACCGCCGGGAGTAGTTCTACGCAGTGATGTTGCAGAAACTCATTCAGCGCCTGCCGCGTCAGGTCATTGAGCGTCACTTTCTTGCGCGTCGCTGCCAGGGCCGCTGCCAAATGCAGGTCATGCCCAACTCGCACGTTGAATGAACCCTTGCAAGGTTTCTCCGGGGTTTGCCCCAGCGCCTGGCAGGTTACGAGGTAGTCATCCACGGCCTCACGGAACGCCGCGTCCAGTTCGGCGACGGTTTTGCCTTCGTAGCTCACCAGTGCCTTGATGAACAGCACCTTGCCGAACAGGCAGTTGTCTTCGAGGCTGGCTTCGATAGAGCCGATGTAGCCTTGGTGTTTCAGTTGGTTGTCCACTGAATCAGTTCTCCTGATTTCAATTGTTCGATGATCTGGCGCCGAATGTAGTGTTTCAGTTCGTTGCCGGGATGGGGCCTGTGCAAGGTGATCATTGCACTGGGGTTGCCGATATCGAATTTTACGCGGCTTCCAGCCCCTTCAATCTGTCTGTAGCCGAGCTGGTGCAGCAGCGTTACCAGCTCAGGCCAGGTAAAAGCCATGTGCTCATTGAGCAGTTTGGCGAGCAGCTTTTCATTTTTGGACACGGCGTTCCCTGCGTGTAACTAAATGTAGTTGCAAAAAGTGGTGTTCGTCAATGCTAGCCTGAGTTTGCGAGCCTTGGCTGAGATTGATGTAACCCTTGATGACACCGCGCTTCACGCCGCTTACGCCCCGCTAATTTTTCCTTGTCCGGTTCGTTTTATAGGGACGACGTGCCTTTGTGCTTCCTGCCTATTGTTCCGGACTCCAAGAAATGAATGCTGAAGACTCCTTGAAACTTGCTCGCCGGTTTATCGGGTTGCCCCTGGAAAAGCGCCAGGTATTCCTGCAAGCCCTGCAGAAAGAAGGCGTGGATTTTTCCCGGTTTCCGATTCCGGCGGGCGTGGACGTGGAGGATCGCCAGGCGCTGTCCTACGCGCAGCAGCGCATGTGGTTTCTGTGGCAACTGGACCCGGCCAGTGGTGCCTATAACCTACCCGGCGCGGTGCGGTTAAAAGGCGCCCTCAGCCTGCGCGCACTGGAGCAGGCATTCGCAAGCCTGGTGGCACGTCATGAAACCCTGCGCACGGTGTTCCGGCGCCAGGCCGACGATCGTTTGCTGCAAGTTGCCATCGAGCCGTCGGTTGCCGTCGAGCCTCTGGACTTCAGTGCGCTGGGCTTTGACGAACGCGAGCAGGCCGTCAATCAGGCGGCGACCCGTCAATCACTGCTGCCGTTCGATCTGGAAAACGGCCCACTGCTGCGCGTGCAATTGCTCAAGCTCGATGCGCAAGAGCATGTGCTGCTGCTGACCCTGCACCACATCGTCTCCGATGGCTGGTCGATGAATGTGCTGATCGACGAGTTCATTCGCTGCTACGACGCCCACGAACGCCACGAGACGCCGCAATTGCCGGCGCTGCCGATCCAGTACAGCGACTACGCCCTGTGGCAGCGCCGTTGGCTGGAAGCGGGGGAGCAGGCACGCCAGCTTGAATACTGGCAGGCACGTCTGGGTGATGAGCATCCGGTGCTGGAACTGCCCACCGATCGCCCGCGTCCGGCCATGCCCAGCTACCAGGGCACCCGGCATAATTTCGCCATCGATTCAGGCCTCGCCGCGCAGTTGCGTAGTTGCGCGCAAAAGCACAACGTCACCCTGTTCATGTTGCTGCTGGGCGCTTTCAACGTGTTGTTGCATCGCTACACGGGGCAGGGCGATATCCGCGTCGGTGTGCCGATCGCCAATCGTAATCGCAGTGAGGTCGAAGGGCTGATCGGTTTTTTCGTCAACACTCAGGTTCTGCGTACCGAGTTAACCGGGCAAACCCGTGTCGCCGAACTGTTGCAGGGCATCAAGGAGCACGCCCTCGGCGCCCAGGCCCATCAGGAGCTGCCGTTCGAGCGTCTGGTGGAAGCCCTCAAGGTCGAGCGCAGCCTGAGCCATACGCCGCTGTTTCAGGTGATGTACAACCACCAGCCGGTGGTAGCGGACATTGCCTCGGTGAGCACCGCCTCCGGCCTGGAACTGGCGCTGGTGGAGTGGCAAGGCCGTACCACCCAGTTCGACCTGACCCTGGATACCTATGAAAAGTCCGGCACCTTGCAGGCTGCGTTGACCTACGCCAACGACCTGTTTGACGCGCCTTCTATTACGCGTATGGCCCAGCACTGGATCAGCCTGCTGCAGGCCATGGTTTCCGGCGACGAACACCGCATCGGTGAGTTGCCGATGCTGGCCGCCGATGAGCAGCAGGTGCTGGTCCAGGCATGGAACCAGACGGCCCAGGCGTACCCGACCGCGCAAGGAGTGCATCGGCTCATTGAAGAGCAGGTACAGCGCACCCCGGATGCTCCGGCGCTGGTGTTTGGTGCGACCACGTTGAGCTATGCCCAGCTCGACGCCCGCGCCAACCAGTTGGCCCATGCCTTGCGCGAGCAGGGCGTCGGCCCTGACGTGCTGGTGGGTATCTGTGTGGAGCGCTCGGTCGAGATGGTGGTGGGCCTGTTGGCGATCCTCAAGGCCGGCGGTGCCTATGTGCCGTTGGACCCCGAATACCCCCAGGAACGCCTCGCCTACATGATCGAAGACAGCGGCATCAAGCTGTTGCTCAGCCAGCAGAGCCTGCAGGCTTCGTTGCCGATTAATGGCGTGCAAGTGATCGTTCTGGACCAGGCGCCGGGTTGGCTTGACGGCTATAGCCGCGAATCACCGGCCGTGGCCATCCAGGCGCTCAACTTGGCCTACGTGATTTACACCTCCGGTTCCACCGGCAAACCCAAGGGCGCCGGCAACAGCCATCGCGCGCTGGTCAACCGCTTGTGCTGGATGCAGCAGGCTTACGGCCTGGACGCCAGCGATGCGGTCTTGCAGAAAACCCCGTTCAGCTTTGATGTGTCGGTGTGGGAATTTTTCTGGCCATTGATGACCGGCGCTCGGCTGGTGGTCGCCGCTCCTGGCGAACATCGCGAGCCGGCGCGACTGATCCAGACCATCGGCCGTCACGCCATTACCACCTTGCACTTCGTGCCGTCGATGCTCCAGGCGTTTATCCATGAGGCGTGCGTGCAGGCTTGTACGAGCCTCAAACGCATCGTGTGCAGCGGCGAAGCCTTGCCGTTGGACGCGCAGTTGCAGGTGTTCGCCAAACTGCCAGCGACGGGTTTGTTCAACCTCTACGGCCCCACCGAAGCCGCCATCGACGTCACCCACTGGACATGCGTCGACGAAGGCGCCGACAGCGTGCCCATCGGTCGTCCGATTGCCAACCTGGCCACCTATGTCCTCGACGCCCAGCTCAACCCGGTGCCCGCCGGTGTCTCTGGCGAGTTGTACCTGGGCGGCGTCGGCCTGGCGCGCAGCTATCACCGCCGCCCGGGCTTGACCGCCGAACGCTTTGTGCCGAGCCCTTTTGTTGACGGAGAGCGCCTCTATCGCACCGGCGACCGCGTGCGCCAGCGTGCCGATGGCGTGATCGAGTACCTCGGCCGCCTCGACCATCAGGTCAAGCTGCGCGGCTTGCGTATCGAGCTGGGCGAAATCGAAACCCGGCTGATGCAACACCCGCAGGTGCGCGAAGCGGTGGTGCTGGTGCAGGGCGGCAAACAGCTGGTTGCCTACCTGGTTAACGAGGGTGAAGCGCCGAGCGACCTCAAGGCCTGGTTGCTCAGCAGCCTGCCGGAATACATGGTGCCCACGCACTTCGTCACCCTGGCCAAACTGCCGGTCACTGCCAACGGCAAGCTCGACCGCAAGGCGCTGCCGTTGCCGGATGCTGCGCCGCAGCAAGCCTTTATCGCGCCTGAAAACGCCCTGCAAAAAGCCCTGGCGGCAATCTGGAGTGATGTGCTCGGCGCCGCGCAAGTCGGCCTGGACGACAACTTCTTCGAGCTGGGTGGCGACTCGATTATCTCCATCCAAGTGGTCAGCCGCGCCCGTCAGGCGGGGATTCGCCTCAGCCCGCGTGACCTGTTCCAGTACCAGAGCGTGCGCAGCCTGGCGCTGGTGGCGAGCTTTGAACAGGCGGCGGTTATCGATCAGGGGCCAGTCAGCGGCGAGGTGATCCTCACGCCCGTGCAACACAGCTTTTTCGAGCAGGTGATCCCGGCGCGCCAGCATTGGAACCAGTCGCTGCTGTTGGCCCCGCGTGAAGCCCTGGAGCCCGCGCGCATTGACGCGGCCTTGACCCGTTTGATTAACCACCATGACGCCCTGCGCCTGCGTTTTGTGCGCCAGGCAGACGGTTGGCAGCAGGCCCACGCCGAGCCGGTTGCAAGTGCTTCAGTGTGGCAGGCCCAAGTCGCTGACGAGGCTGAGCTGGCCGCACTTTGCGACAAGGCACACGGCAGCCTCAACCTTGAACAGGGTCCGCTGCTGCGCGCGGTACTGGTCTCGATGGCAGACGGCGCCCAGCGCCTGCTGCTGGTGGTGCATCACCTGGTGGTCGATGGCGTGTCGTGGCGCATCCTGCTCGAAGACCTGCAGCAGGCTTACCGCAACGCTGCGCTGCCGGCCAAGACCAGTGCCTACCAAGACTGGGCGCAGCAGTTGCAGGCCCATGCGCTGACGCTGGGCAACCAGCTGCCGTACTGGCAGGCCCAGACCGCGAGCGCCGATCTGCCCTGCGACAACCCCCAGGGCGGCCTGCAGAATCGCCTGGGCAGCAAGCTCGAAATCCGCTTGAGCGCCGAACACACCCGTCAACTGCTGCAAGACGCCCCGGCGGCCTACCGCACCCAGGTCAATGACTTGCTGCTAACCGCGCTGGCGCGCGTGGTCAGTCGCTGGAGCGGGCAGCCTGCCGCGCTGATCCAGCTGGAAGGCCATGGCCGTGAAGACCTGTTCGATACGCTCGACCTGAGCCGTACCGTCGGCTGGTTTACCAGCCTGTTCCCGGTGCGCCTGCAAGCCGATGGCGAGCTGTCGGCGGCGATCAAGTCGGTGAAGGAGCAACTGCGTGCCGTGCCGCACAAAGGCATTGGCTACGGCCTGCTGCGCTACCTCGGCACGCCTGACGCCCGTCAAGCCCTCTCGAACCTGGCCGCGCCACGCATCACGTTCAACTACCTGGGGCAGTTCGACCGCCAGTTCAACGAGTCGGCGCTGTTCGTTCCCGCCACCCAGGGCAGTGGGCAGGCTCAAGACCCGGAGGCGCCGCTGGCTAACTGGCTGACGGTGGAGGGGCAGGTGTACGGCGGTGAATTGGCCCTGCAGTGGGGGTTCAGCCGTGAAATGTTCGAGGTCGCGACTGTCCAGCAGCTGGCGGATGATTACCAGCAGGAACTGCTGGCACTGATCGCGCATTGCGTCGACCCTAAACAGGGCGGCCTGACACCGGCCGACGTGACCCTGGCGCAATTGACCCAGCCCCAGCTCGACGAGTTGGCACTGCCGGCAAGGGACGTGCAGGACCTGTACCCGCTGTCGCCGATGCAACAGGGCATGCTGTTTCACAGCCTCTACCAACAGGGCGAGGATGATATTTACGTCAGCCAGCTGCGCGCCGATGTGCACGGCCTGGACGTGGCAGTCTTCCAGCGCGCCTGGGCGCAAGTGCTGGCACGGCATGACATGTTGCGCACCGGGTTTGTCTGGCAGGACGACCAGGGCCAGGCCCTGCAAGTGGTGTATCGACAGGTCAGCTTGCCGTTTACCGAATTCGACTGGCGTGGGCGTCAGGAACTTCCCGCCGCCCTGGACAGCCTGGCTGCCGAGCACCATCGCGAGGGCTTCGAGCTGGCGCGTCCGCCGTTGCTGCGAGTAGCGTTGGTACGTACGGCTGAAGACTGCTGGCACTTGATCTACACCAGCCATCACATCCTGATGGATGGCTGGAGTAACGCACTGGTGCTCAATGAAGTGCTGCAGGCCTGCAAGGGCCAGGCACTGGCGCCGGTGGGCGCGGGGTTTTCCCAGCACATCGCCTGGTTGCAGCAGCAGGATCCGGCGTTGGGCGAGGCCTTTTGGCGCCAGCGCCTGGCGCAGTTGGACGAGCCGACGCACCTGGCGCGCAGTGTGGCCAAGAGCCCAGCGCAGAGTGCGGGTGAATACGGTGAAGTGCTTTGTGAGTGGGATGCTATCCAGACGCAGCGCCTGGCGGTCTTCGCCCGTGCACACCAAGTGACCCTCAATACCCTGGTGCAATCGGCGTGGCTGTTGCTGCTGCAACGCTACACCGGCCAGTCCAGCGTCGCCTGTGGGGTGACGGTTTCCGGGCGCCCGGCGCAATTGGCGGATGTCGAGCAGCAAGTCGGCCTGTTCATCAACACCTTGCCGCTGATTGCCGCCGCCAGCCCGGCGCAAAGCGTCAGCGATTGGGTGCGATGCGTACAGGCACTGAACCTGGAAATGCGCGAGCATGAACACACGCCGCTGTTTGATATCCAGCGCTGGGCCGGTTCGGCCGGTGAGGCATTATTCGACACGCTGGTGGTGTTCGAAAACTTCCCGGTGGCCAAGACGCTGGAACAGTCGGGCGAGGGCGGTTTGCGTTTCAGTGGCGTCAGTCATCAGGAGCGCACCAACTACCCGTTGACACTGACCGTGCACGGCGGCGAGCGCCTGAGCCTGCACCTGGAATACCTGCGTGCGCAGTTCGACACCGACACTGTGCAGCACATCGGCACCTACTTGCAGGGCTTGCTGCAGCAATTTATCCAGGCGCCGGAGCAAACCGTGGGCGCCATCCCCTTGCTGTTGGACCCTGAATACACCCGCGTACTGCAAGACTGGAACCCGCGCAGTGTTGCTCAAACGGCCAAGGCAAGCGTATTGCAGCGCTTCGAACAACAAGCCGCGCGGCACCCGCAAAACATCGCGCTGATCCTGGACCAGCAGCGTATGACCTACGCCGACCTCAACCTGCGCGCCAATCGCCTGGCCCATCGTCTGATCGCGTTGGGCGTCAGCGCCGACACCCTGGTGGGCGTGGCGGTGGACCGTTCCCTGGAAATGATCGTTGGCTTGCTGGCGGTGCTCAAGTCCGGTGGCGCTTATGTGCCGCTGGACCCGAAATACCCGGCCGAACGCCTGCAATGCATGATCGAGGACAGCGGTCTGCAATTACTGCTGACTCAGCAGCCGTTGGTGGCGCATCTGCCGATCAGCGCGAACCTGACGCTTGTGTGCCTGGAGTCCGGCGCAGACTGGTTGGCCGATTACAGTGCTGAAAACCCCGTGTCGAGGGCGCAGCCGGCCAACCTGGCCTACGTGATGTTCACTTCCGGCTCGACCGGCAGGCCAAAAGGCGTGGGCATCGACCTGGCGTCCCTGGCCCGGCATGTGGAAGTATTCACCGAACTGTTTGCGCTGCAGGCCCATGACCGCGTGCTGCAATTTGGCACCTTCAACTTCGACGGTTTTGTCGAGCAGCTCTACCCGGCGCTGTGCTGCGGTGCGGCGGTGGTGGTACGCGGTGGCGAACTGTGGGACAGCGACACCTTCTACCAGCAACTGATTGAACACGATATTTCCGTGGTCGACCTGACCACGGCCTATTGGCTGTCTCTGGTGCGCGACTTTGCAGACCTAGGCCCACGTGATTACGGGCGCCTGCGCCAACTGCACATTGGCGGCGAAGCCATGCCGCCTGAAGGGCTGAATGCCTGGCGCGCAGCAGGCTTGCAGCATGTGCGGCTGCTCAATACCTACGGGCCTACCGAAGCCACCGTGACCGCCACTGCCCTGGACTGCGCCGCGTATGTCGAGGGCCGTGAAGCCTTGCCGTCGATGATGCCGATTGGCCGCGTGCTGGATGGCCGTGCCATTTACCTGCTGGATGCCAACCTCAACCCGGTGCCGGTAGGTGTCGCCGGCGAGTTGGTGATCGGCGGGCCGCTGCTGGCGCGGGGTTATTTCAAGCGTGCGGACCTGACGGCCCACCGCTTCATTCCCGATCCTTTCTGTGCTGACGGCGTCGGCCGTTTGTACCGCACCGGTGACCTGGCGCGCTATCGCGCCGATGGGATGATCGAGTACGTGGGGCGAATCGACCATCAGGTCAAGGTGCGAGGTTTCCGTATCGAGTTGGGTGAAATCGAAGCGCGCCTGCTGGCCCAGGCCAGTGTGCGCGAGGCGCTGGTGATCGCGGCGGACAACCAGTTGGTCGGCTATATCGTGGCCAGCCAGTCATTGTCCGACACCGAGCAGGCCCAGTTGCGCACGCAGCTCAAGGCCGCGTTGCGCCAAGAGCTGCCGGACTACATGGTGCCGGCGCATCTGCTGGTGCTGGAGCGCCTGCCGCTGAGCCCCAACGGCAAGCTCGACCGTGCCGCGCTGCCCAAGCCGGATACCAGCCAAGCTCTGGTCGATTGGGTTGCACCGGTCACCGAGACCCAGCAACGTGTCGCGGCCATCTGGGCCCAGGTGCTGGGCGCCGTACGGGTAGGGCTCAACGATCACTTCTTCGAGATGGGCGGGCATTCGTTGCTCGCCACGCAAGTGGTGTCCCGCTTGCGCCATGGCCTGGGGCTCGAAGTTGCACTGCGCACGCTGTTTGAGCAGCCCGTGCTGGGCGACTTTGTTAACACTCTGGCTGGGGTCAACACTCTGGCCGCGGTCAGCGCTTCGGCGCCGGCGATGGTGGCGGCGGACAGCGATCAGCCATTGTTGCTGTCCTACGCCCAGGAACGGCAGTGGTTCCTCTGGCAACTGGACCCGCACAGTTCGGCCTATCACGTGCCGAGTGCGCTGCGCTTGAAAGGTCCGCTGGACCGCTGCGCCCTGCAACGTGCCTTCGATACCGTGGTGGCGCGTCACGACAGCCTGCGCACGCATTTTCAGCAAGAAACCGACCGCACGGTGCAAGTGGTCAGCCCACAGGCGCGGATCGAACTCGCATTCGCGCTCACCGACCAAGCGCAGCTCAAATCCAGGGTGCAAGCGCTGGTGGCGCAACCGTTCGATCTGCGCCAGGGGCCGCTGATGCGTGTGAGCCTCTTGCGCCTGGCTGAAGACGAGCATGTGCTGGTCCTGGTGCAACATCACATCATCTCCGACGGCTGGTCGATGCAAGTGATGGTCGACGAACTGGTGCAGTTGTATACGGCCTACAGCCAAGACCAGGCCCTGCAATTGCCGGCGATGCCGATCCAATACGCCGACTACGCAAAATGGCAGCGCGATTGGATGGAAGCCGGTGAAAAGGCGCGCCAGCTCGACTACTGGCGTGAACTGCTCGGCGGCGAGCAACCGGTGCTGGAGTTGCCTTTTGATCACCAGCGCCCTGCGGTACCGTCCCATCACGGCGCGCGTTTGTATATGGCGCTGCCGACCCCGTTGCTCGATGGCCTCAAGTCGTTGGCCCAGCGCGAAGGTGTGACGCTGTTCATGCTGTTGCTGGCCTCCTACCACGCGCTGTTGCATCGCTACAGCGGCCAGCGGGGCATCCGTGTCGGCGTGCCAATCGCCAACCGCAACCGCGTAGAAACCGAACGGCTGATCGGCTTCTTCGTCAACACCCAGGTGCTCAAGGCCGAGATCGACGCGCAAACCACCGTTGCCCAGTTGCTGCAGCAGGTCAAACAGCGCGCGCTGGAAGCCCAGGCCCATCAGGACCTGCCGTTCGAGCAACTGGTCGAGGCCCTGCAACCTGAGCGCAGCCTGAGTTTGAGCCCGTTGTTCCAAGTGGCGTTCAACCATCACATCAGTCAGGCCAGCGAGCATTTACAGCGCCTGGCGCAGTTGGACATGAGCCCGGTGAGCTGGGATGAAACGGCTGCGCATTTCGACCTTACCCTGGACATCGAGGAGTCCCGTGACCAGTTGAGTGCGTCCCTGAGCTATGCGACCGACCTGTTCGAAGCCTCGACCATTGAACGCATGGCCCGTCACTGGCACAACCTGTTGCAGGCGATGGTTGCCGACCAGCAGCAGCCCATCAGCCAGTTGAACCTGCTCAGCCAGGATGAGCAACAGCACATCCTGCAGCTGTGGAACCAGGCCGACGCCGGTTTCCCGGCCGAGCGCCTGGTACACGAACTGTTCGCCGATCGCGCCCGGGAAAACCCGGATGCGGTGGCGGTCAAGTTCGAGGCGCAAACCCTGACTTATGGCGAGCTGGACCGCCAGGCCAACCGCCTGGCCCATGCGCTGATCGCCCGTGGCGTCGGCCCGGAAGTGCGGGTGGCGATTGCCATGCCGCGCAGTGCGGAAATCATGGTGGCGTTCCTCGCAGTGATGAAGGCTGGCGGCGTGTATGTGCCGCTGGACATCGAATACCCGCGTGACCGCTTGCTGTACATGATGCAAGACAGCCGTGCGAAATTGCTGCTGAGCCACACCAGCGCCTTGCCGCAATTGCCGCTTGCCGAGGGTCTGGAAACCCTGGCCATTGACCGCACCGAAGACTGGGCCGGCTATAGCGATACCGCACCGCAGGTCGATCTGGACGGCGACAACCTCGCCTACGTGATCTACACCTCCGGCTCCACGGGCATGCCCAAGGGCGTGGCCGTTTCCCACGGCCCGTTGGTGGCGCACATCATCGCCACGGGCGAACGCTACGAAACCGGCCCCGCCGACTGCGAATTGCATTTCATGTCCTTTGCCTTCGACGGCTCCCACGAAGGCTGGATGCACCCGCTGATCAACGGCGCCAGCGTACTGATCCGCGACGACAGCCTGTGGCTGCCGGAATACACCTACGCGCAAATGCACCGTCACAACGTGACCATGGCCGTGTTCCCGCCGGTGTACCTGCAACAATTGGCCGAGCATGCCGAGCGCGATGGCAACCCGCCCAATGTGCGCGTGTACTGCTTCGGCGGTGATGCGGTGGCGCAGGCCAGTTACGACCTGGCGTGGCGCGCACTGAAACCAACATACCTGTTCAACGGCTACGGCCCGACCGAAACCGTGGTCACGCCATTGCTGTGGAAAGCCCGCCGAGGCGATCCCTGCGGCGCCGTCTACGCGCCGATCGGCACACTGTTGGGCAACCGCAGCGGCTACGTGCTGGACTCACAACTCAACCTACAACCCATCGGCGTGGCTGGTGAGCTGTACCTCGGCGGCGAAGGCGTGGCCCGTGGTTATCTGGAGCGCCCGGCACTCACCGCCGAGCGTTTTGTGCCGGACCCGTTCGGCAAGCCTGGCAGCCGCGTTTACCGCAGCGGCGACCTGACCCGTGGCCGTGCGGACGGCGTGGTGGATTACCTCGGGCGTGTCGACCATCAGGTGAAAATTCGTGGTTTCCGTATTGAGTTGGGCGAGATCGAAGCACGCCTGCGCGAGCAGGACAGCGTCGGCGAAACCGTCGTCGTGGCCCAGGAAGGCCAGGCCGGTAAGCAATTGGTCGCCTATGTAGTGCCTGCCACCGTGCAGCTCGACCACACCGCGTTCCGCGACAGCCTGCGCCGGGCCCTGAAAACCCGGCTACCGGATTACATGGTGCCGACGCACTTCATGTTCCTGGACCAAATGCCATTGACCCCCAACGGCAAACTCGACCGCAAGGGCCTGCCCGAGCCGGATGCGAGCCTGATGCAGCAGCACTACGTCGCCCCGCAAACCGAGCTGGAGCAGCAAATCGCCGCGATCTGGGCCGAGATTCTGCACTTGCCTCGCGTGGGCCTGGACGACAACTTCTTCGAAGTGGGCGGCCACTCCTTGCTGGCAATCCAGATCACCTCGCGGGTGCAGGCCGAACTGGGGCTGGAAGTGCCGCTGGTGGAAGTGTTCCAGACCGAAACGTTGCGCGCCTATGCCCAGGCCGCTGCCACCTTCCGCGCCGGCAGCGCGGAAGACTTTGATGATCTTCGTGACTTTTTGAGCGAACTAGAGGCGATTTGAACCATGCTTTCCAACCCTAATATCGATCTGGTTTCGCGCTTTCTTCGCCTGCCTCTGGAACAGCGTCAACAGTTCTACCAACGCCTGCAAAGCCGTGGCATGAGTTTCGCGCAACTGCCGATCGCCTCGATTCGCGAGGACGGCCAGCACGCACCGCTGTCTTATGCCCAGGAGCGCCAGTGGTTTCTCTGGCAACTGGACCCGGACAGCGCGGCCTATCACGTCCCCGGCGCCTTGCGCCTGAGCGGGCGCCTGGACAAGGCCGCGCTGCAGCGCAGCTTCGACACGCTGGTGACACGCCATGAAAGCCTGCGCACCCGTTTGCACCTGGAGGGCGAGCAGCGTGCCCAGCAAGTATTGGCCCAGGCTGTGATCGAGATCGCTGAACACTCAGCCGACGAGGCCGGGCTAAAAGCAAGCGTCGAAGCTGAAATCGCCCGACCTTTCGATTTGCAGCAAGGTCCGTTATTGCGGGTCAGCTTGTTCGGCCTAAGCGAAGAAGAGCATGTGCTGGTGCTGGTTCAGCACCATATCGTCTCTGACGGTTGGTCGATGGGCGTGATGGTGCAAGAGCTGATGCAGCTTTATGCCGCCTACAGCCAGGGCCAGGCGTGCACGTTGGCACCGCTGCCGATCCAGTATGCCGATTACGCGTTGTGGCAACGCCGCTGGATGGAGGCGGGGGAGAAGGCCCGTCAACTGGATTACTGGCGTGAGCTGCTCAGTGGCACGCAGCCGGTGCTGGAACTGTCGCTCGATCACCCGCGCCCGGCACAGCAGAGTTTCCTTGGCGCACGCCAGGACATTGCCCTGGAACCCGCCCTGGTCGCCGGTCTCAAGGCCTTGGCTCAGCGCGAAGGGGTGACGCTATTCATGCTGCTGTTGGCGTCGTTTCAGGTATTTCTGTATCGCTACAGCGGGCAGTCGGACATTCGCGTCGGCGTGCCGATCGCCAATCGCAACCGCGTCGAGACCGAATCGCTGATCGGCTTTTTCGTCAACACGCAGGTGCTCAAGGCCGATCTCGACGGCCAGATGACCTTCGCCCAGCTGCTGCAACACACCAAGCGCCGCGCGTTGGAAGCCCAGGCCCATCAGGATTTGCCCTTCGAGCAACTGGTCGAAGCGCTGCAACCCGAACGCAGCCTTAGCCATAACCCGCTGTTTCAGGTGATGTTCAATCACCAGGCCAAGACCCCATCCGCAGAGCAGCAACTGCCGGGCCTGCGTGTGGCCAGCCTCGAACTGGAAACCCAAAGCGCCCAGTTTGACCTGAGCCTGGATACCCAGGAAACCGGCGACGGCCTCTGGGCCTCCCTGACCTATGCCACCGACTTGTTCAACACGGCGACCGCCTCGCGCATGCTGGGCCATTGGCTGAACCTGTTGCGCGCCGCCGTGGCCAACCCTGCAATGGCCTTGCAGGACCTGGCGACGCTGGACGCCACGGAGCGCCAACAACTCCTCTACCAGTGGAATGCCACCGAGCGCGCCTACCCGCAAGGCCAGTGGGTGCATCAGTTGATTGAAGCGCAGGTGCTGGCGCAACAGGATGCACCGGCATTGCGTTTTGGTGACGTTTCGCTGAGTTACGCTGAACTGAACCGCCGCGCCAATCGCCTGGCCCATCGTTTGATCGAGGCCGGCGTTGGCCCGGATGCGCTGGTGGGGCTGGCGGTGGAGCGCTCCATCGAGATGGTGGTGGGGCTATTGGCGGTGCTCAAGGCCGGTGGCGCGTATGTGCCGCTGGACCCGGAATACCCGCGTGAGCGCCTGGCCTACATGCTTGAAGACAGCGGCGTGAAGCTGCTGCTGACTCAGGCGCATTTGCTCGAACAGTTGCCGATCCCACAAGGATTGGAAACCCTGGTGCTGGGTGAGACCGGCTTCGACAGCTACAGCGCCGCAAACCCGGATATCGCGCTGGACGGCGAAAACCTCGCCTACGTGATCTACACCTCCGGTTCCACCGGCCAACCCAAAGGCGCCGGCAACCGCCATTCGGCGCTGCTCAATCGCCTGCAATGGATGCAGCAAGCCTATGGCCTGGGCGCCAGCGACAGCGTGCTGCAAAAGACCCCGTTCAGCTTCGACGTGTCGGTGTGGGAGTTCTTCTGGCCACTGATAACCGGCGCGCGCCTGGTCGTTGCAGCACCGGGCGATCACCGTGATCCGGCCCGGTTGGTCAGCCTGATCACTGCCGAACAGATCACCACGCTGCACTTTGTACCCTCGATGTTGCAGGCGTTCCTGCAAGACCCGGCGGTTTCGACCTGCCACAGCGTGCAGCGCATCGTGTGCAGCGGCGAGGCGCTGCCGGTGGATGCGCAACAGCAAGTCATGGCCAAACTGCCGCAAGCCGGGCTCTATAACCTCTACGGTCCAACCGAAGCCGCCATCGACGTGACCCACTGGACCTGTGTCGATGAAGGGCGTGACGCCGTGCCGATTGGTCGCCCGATTGCCAATCTGGGCTGCTACATCCTCGACAGCCATTTCGAACCGGTACCGATTGGCGTGCTGGGCGAGCTTTACCTGGGCGGTCTCGGCCTGGCCCGTGGTTATCACCGACGTCCGGCATTGACCGCCGAGCGTTTTATCGCCCATCCCTTTGTCAGCGGTGAGCGTCTGTACCGCAGCGGCGACCTGGCGCGGTATCGCGCAGACGGCGTGATTGAATATGCCGGGCGTGCCGATCATCAGGTCAAGTTGCGTGGCCTACGTATCGAATTGGGCGAAATCGAAGCGCGTTTACTGGAACACGATTACGTCCGCGAAGCGGCCGTGTTGGCACCGGACAGTCAATACCTGGTGGGCTACCTGGTGCTGCAAAACGCAGCGGATGATTGGCGCGATGTGCTCGGCGCTCATCTTGCCGAAACACTGCCGGATTACATGGTGCCCGCACAATGGATGCTGCTGGAGCAGATGCCGCTGAGCCCCAACGGCAAGCTTGACCGCAAGGCGCTGCCAAAGCCCGAAGCCACGCAGCAATATGAAGCCCCGCAAAGCGCGCTGGAGCAGCAGATCGCCGCCATCTGGGCCGACGTGCTGGGCATCGAGCAGGTGGGGTTGAATGACAATTTCTTTGAGCGCGGCGGTGACTCGATCATCTCGATTCAGGTGGTCAGTCGCGCACGTGCCGCCGGTATTCATTTCACCGCCAAGGCGTTGTTCCAGCATCAAACCGTGCGCAGCCTCGCGCGGGTGGCGCAGTTGCAAACCGCGCGGGTGATCGACCAAGGTTCGGTGCAGGGTGAGACGCCGTTGCTGCCGTTCCAGCAGTTGTTCTTCGAGATGCAGCTGCCGGACCCGCATCACTGGAACCAGTCCTTCTTGCTGACGCCACGCCAAGCGCTTCAGGGCGATCGTCTGGAAGCCGCGTTGCAGGGCCAGATTGCTCACCACGATGTGCTGCGTTTGCGCTTCAGCCAGCACCTTGAGGGTTGGCAAGCCGAGCATGCTGCGGCTGGCACACAGGTACTGTGGCAAGCCAAGGTGGCAGATGCCAGCGAGTTGACCGCGCTCTGCGAAAAAGCCCAGCGCAGCCTCGACCTGCAACAGGGGCCATTGCTGCGTGCGGTACTGGTCGAGCTGGCAGACGGTTCCCAGCGCCTGTTGCTGGTGATGCACCACTTGGTGGTGGACGGCGTGTCCTGGCGGGTGTTCCTTGAAGACCTGCAAGCGCTGTATCGCGACCAAAAATTGCCGGCCAAGACCTCTTCATTCAAAGCCTGGGCCGGGCGCTTGCAAGCCCACGCCCGTAGCGCTGCGATGGCGTCCGAGCAAGCCTTTTGGCTGCAACAGCTGCAAGGTGCGGCCACCGACTTGCCGTGCCGTGACCCGCAAGGCGCGCGTCCCGGGCGACTGGCTGAGACTGTGGTCAGCCAACTGGATGCCGAACGCACCCGGCAATTGCTGCAACAGGCGCCGACGGCCTACCGCACTCAGATCAACGACCTGCTGCTCACGGCCCTGGCTCGGGTGATCTGCCAGTGGACGGGTCACGCCTCGAGCCTGATCCAGCTGGAGGGCCATGGCCGTGAAGACCTGTTTGACGACATTGACCTGACGCGCACCCTGGGCTGGTTCACCAGCCTGTTTCCGGTGCGCCTGACCCCCGACGTGTCCCTGGCGGTTTCGATCAAACAGATCAAGGAGCAATTGCGCAGCGTGCCGCATAAAGGCTTGGGTTTTGGCGCTTTGCGTTACCTGGGCGATGACGCCACACGTGAGGCGTTCAGTGCTTTGCCAGCGCCGCGCATCACCTTCAACTACCTGGGCCAGGTTGACGGCAGTTTCGACCAACCGGACACCCTGTTCGCGCCCGCCGCAGAAAGTGCCGGTGCCGAACAAAGCCCGGATGCGCCGCTGGGTAACTGGCTGACGCTCAACGGCCAAGTCTATGGCGGCGAACTGCAACTGGGCTGGACGTTCAGCCCGCTGATGTTCGACCCCGCGGTGATCGAAACGCTGAGCGCGGCTTACACCCGCGAACTCAACGCGCTGATAGAACATTGCTGCACGCCCGGCAATGGCGGTGTGACCGCCTCGGATTTCCCGTTATCGCGCTTGAACCAATCGCAGCTGGAGTCGTTGCCGCTGGCGTTCGATGCCGTAGAAGACATCTACACCTTGTCGCCCATGCAGCAGGGCATGCTCTTTCACACCCTCTATGAGCAGACGGCGGGCGACTACATCAACCAGATTCGCGTGACGGCGCAAGGCCTGGATGTGGCGCGCTTCCAGCACGCCTGGGATGCCACGGTGCAGGCCCATGATGTGCTGCGCAGCGGGTTCTTCTGGGAAGGCCAGCTGGAATGGCCATGCCAGGTGGTATACCGCGAAGCGCGGCTGCCGATTCAGGTTCTGGACTGGCGCGCCATGCCGGAGCGCGAACTGGAACTGCACAACCTGCAACAGGCCCAGCGCCGCCAGGGTTTTGACCTGGCCAAGGCGCCACTGGTGCGGCTGGTACTGGTGCGCACCGATGAGCAGTGCTACGAGTTGATCTACACCAGCCATCACATCCTGATGGACGGCTGGAGCAATTCGCGGCTGTTCGGCGAAGTGCTGCAACGCTATGCCGCTGTGGCAGTGCCGGAAGCGGCCGGGCGCTATCGCGATTACATCGGTTGGCTGCAACAGCGTGATGCCGCTGCGACCGAAGCCTTCTGGCGTGAGCAATTGAGTGCATTGCAAACCCCGACACGGCTGGGCAGCAGTCAACCGATGGCGGTGCAAGGGCATGGCGAGTATCAACTGGCGCTTGATCGCACACTCACGACTCAACTTGAGTCGTTCGCCCGAAGCCACAAAGTCACGCTCAATACTTTGATCCAGGCGGCGTGGCTGATTCTGTTGCAGCGTCACAGCGGCCAGGCGGTAGTGGCCTTCGGTGCTACCGTGGCCGGTCGCCCGGCGGAGCTTGCGGGCGTTGAGCAGCAGATCGGTCTGTTCATCAACACCTTGCCGGTGATCTGCGCGGTCGAGGGGCAGGTGTCAGTGGCCGACTGGTTGCAAGCCGTGCAGGCGCAAAACCTGGCCTTGCGTGAGCATGAACACACTGGCCTGTATGACATTCAGCGCTGGGCCGGGCAGGGCGGTGAAGCCTTGTTCGACAATATCCTGGTGTTCGAAAACTACCCGGTGTCCAAAGCCCTGGCGCAAAGCGGCGGCAGCGGCATTCGGTTTGGCGAGCCCCATGCCCATGAACAAACCAACTTCCCGCTGACGGTGCTGGTGGATCTGGGCGAAACGCTGTCGGTGCAGTTCAGCTTTGCCCGCGCGCATTTCCACGAAAATACGGTGCAAGGTTACGGCCGGCATCTGGTCAACCTGCTGCAAGCGATGCTTGAGGGCGGGCAGCAACGCCTGGGTGAGCTGGCGATGCTCGACGCCACTGAGCGCCAGCAGGTGATTGAGGACTGGAACGCCACATCCCGCGATTACCCGTTGCAGCAAACGGTGCATCAACTGATTGAAGCGCAGGTTGCGCTCACGCCAGAGGCACCGGCACTGGTGTTTGGCGAGCAGCGCTTGAATTACGCCGAGCTCAACCGCCGCGCCAATCGCCTGGCCCATCGTCTGATCGAGGCGGGCGTGGGGCCGGACACGCTGGTGGGGCTGGCGGTGGAGCGCTCCATCGAGATGGTGATCGGCCTGCTGGCGGTGCTCAAGGCTGGTGGCGCATACGTGCCGCTGGACCCGGAGTATCCGCGTGAGCGCCTGGCCTACATGCTTGAAGACAGTGGCGTGAAGCTGCTGCTCACTCAGGCGCATCTACTCGGTCAGTTGCCGATTCCACACGGCCTGGAAACGCTGGTACTTGGCGAGACTGGATTCGAAGACTTTAGCGCAGATAATCCGGATATTGCTCTGGACGGCGAAAACCTCGCCTACGTGATCTACACCTCCGGTTCCACCGGCCAGCCCAAAGGCGCCGGCAATCGTCATGCGGCCCTGACCAACCGCCTGCAATGGATGCAGGAAGCCTACGGCCTGGATGTCAGCGACAGCGTGCTGCAAAAGACCCCGTTCAGCTTTGATGTGTCGGTGTGGGAGTTCTTCTGGCCACTGATGACCGGCGCACGCCTGGTCGTTGCTGCGCCCGGCGATCACCGTGATCCGGCCAGGCTGGTCAGCCTGATCAATGCCGAACAGGTCACCACGCTGCACTTTGTACCCTCGATGTTGCAGGCATTCCTGCAAGACCCGACCGTCGCGACCTGCCACACCTTGCACCGCATTGTGTGCAGCGGCGAAGCGTTGCCGGTGGATGCGCAACAGCAGGTCTTCGCCAAACTACCGCAAGCCGGGTTGTATAACCTTTACGGTCCGACCGAGGCCGCCATCGACGTGACCCACTGGACCTGCATTGATGAAGGTCGCGATGCGGTGCCGATTGGTCGCCCGATTGCCAACCTGGGCTGCTACATCCTCGACGGCAACTTTGAGCCGGCGCCGGTGGGCGTGTTGGGCGAGCTGTACCTGGGCGGTGTCGGCCTGGCCCGGGGTTACCATCGCCGCCCGGCATTGACCGCCGAGCGCTTCATTGCCAACCCCTTTATCGACGGTGAGCGCCTGTATCGCACCGGCGACCTGGCGCGCTATCGCGACGACGGCGTGATCGAGTACGCCGGGCGTATCGACCATCAAGTCAAGTTGCGTGGCTTGCGTATCGAGTTGGGTGAAATCGAAGCGCGCCTGCTCGAACACGAGTGGGTGCGTGAAGCCGCGGTGCTGGCCGTCGACGGCAAATACCTGGTGGGCTACCTGGTGTTGCAAAACGCCGCCGACGACTGGCGCGACGTAGTGAGCGCGCACTTGGCCCAAAACCTGCCGGACTACATGGTGCCCGCGCTATGGATGCTGCTGGAACAGATGCCCCTGAGCCCCAACGGCAAGCTCGACCGCAAGGCGTTGCCCAAAGCCGACGCCAACCTGCAGACGCGCGAATACGTGGCGCCGGGCAGCGACCTGGAACAACAGATCGCCGCAATCTGGGCCGAAGTGCTCGACGTGCAACGGGTGGGCCTGAACGACAACTTCTTCGAGTTGGGCGGGCATTCCCTGTTGGCGACCCAAGTGGTGGTGCGCCTGCGCGAGCAGTTGCACGCCGAATTCGACGTCAAATCGATCTTCACCACCCCGACCCTGGCGGATTTCAGTGCCTATGTCGCCACCCGGCAAACAAATAATTCACCGGTGCAGGACGCATTGGCTAAATCCTTGGAGGCCCTCAAACGTCTATCAGCAGAAGATTTGGATAAATTGATTTCCTGAGGGGCGTGGCGTGCAAGCATTAATCGAGTCGGTAGGTTCACTTTCTGCGCAACAAAAGAAAGCGTTGGCGGTAATGCTCAAGCAGCAAGGCATCAACCTGTTTGAGATTGCCCCGGTTTTCAAGCGTCAGGAAGGCGAGCCGCTGCGACTCTCTTATGCCCAGGAGCGGCAGTGGTTTTTGTGGCAGTTGGAGCCGCAGAGCCCTGCCTACCATTTGCCACGTGCGTTGCGGTTGAAAGGTCGACTTGATCGATCGGCCTTGCAGCGCAGCTTTGATGCCTTGATTGCCCGTCACGAAAGTTTGCGCACCTGCCTGCATCAAGACGTCGATCAGGTATTACAGGTGGTGAAGCCTGAACTGCACCTTGAGATCGCTGAGGGTGTGGGTGATCGCACGCAACTCGAAGCTCAAGTGCAAGCCGAAGTCGCCAAACCCTTCGATCTGCAACAAGGCCCGCTGTTGCGGGTGAAGTTACTGCAGCTGGCACCGGATGAGCATGTGCTGGTGCTGGTGCTTCACCACATTGTCTCCGACGGCTGGTCGATGCAGGTCATGGTCGATGAGCTGGTGCAGTTGTACGTGGGCTACAGCCAGGGCCAGGATGTGCGTTTGCCTGAGTTGCCGGTTCAATACCCCGACTATGCCTTGTGGCAGCGCAGTTGGATGGAAGCCGGCGAAAAAGAGCGCCAGTTGGGTTATTGGGTTGAGCGGTTGGGCGGTGAGCAACCGGTATTGGAGTTGCCCCTGGATCATCCGCGCCCGCCGGTGCAAAGCTATCGCGGCGCGCGTCTGGACATGGACCTGGACGCGGTGTTGGTCAGCAGCCTCAAGGCGCTGGCTCAACGCGAAGGTGTGACGTTGTTCATGCTGTTGCTGGCGTCCTTCCAGACGCTGTTGTATCGCTACAGCGGGCAGTCGGATATCCGCGTCGGTGTGCCGATCGCCAACCGTAATCGCGCAGAAACCGAGCGCCTTATCGGCTTCTTCGTCAATACCCAGGTGTTCAAGGCTGATATCGACGGGCAGATGCCCTTTAGCCAGTTGCTGACCCAGGTCAAGCAGCGCGCACTCGAAGCCCAGAGCCATCAGGATCTGCCATTCGAGCAGCTTGTCGAGGCGCTGCAACCGGAGCGCAGCCTGAGCCATAACCCGTTGTTTCAGGTGATGTTCAACCATCAGACCGAAGCCCATAAGTTGCGGGGCGAGCTGCAATTGCCGGGCCTGGCACTTGAGGCGCTGGAGTGGGACAGTCAGAGCGCACAGTTTGACCTTAGCCTGGATACTCAAGAATCTCCGCAAGGTATCCGGGCTTCGCTGACCTACGCCACGGACCTGTTTGAAGCGCCCACTGTGCAGCGCATGGCCGAGCATTGGCAGCGTTTGCTGCGCGCTATTGTCGGGCGTGCGGACACCCGTGTGGCCCAGTTGGCCATGCTGATCGATGCAGAACAGCGTGATTTGCTGTACGCCTGGAACCAGGGTGGCCCCGTGTTCGAGGCGGCGGCAGGCGTTCACGGGTTGTTCGAGGTCCAGGTGCAGCAGCGCCCGGAGGCAGTTGCGCTGTGCCTGGACGAACACACCATCAGCTATGCCGAGTTGAATCGCCAGGCCAATCGCCTGGCACATGCGCTGATTGAGCGCGGTGTCGGCCCGGAAGTGCGGGTGGGTGTGGCAGTCGAGCGCTCGTTCGAGATGGTGGTTGGCTTGTTGGCCGTGCTTAAGGCGGGCGGCGCCTATGTGCCGCTGGACCCGCAATACCCGCGTGAACGCTTGCTGCACATGCTTGAGGACAGCGGCGTGCGTGTGGTGCTGACGCAATCCCATGTGCCGATGCCGCTGCCCGAAGGCATGGCGACGCTGGATGTGGCGGATTCGGGGCTGGCCCACTACGGCGAGAGCAACCCGCTGGTCAAGGTCGACAAACACAACCTGGCTTACGTGATCTACACCTCCGGTTCCACCGGCAAGCCCAAAGGTGTGGCCATCGATCATGCGGCGCTTACCGAGTTTTCTCGGATAGCCGCCGACTATTCGCGCCTGACCCAGAATGATCGCGTACTGCAATTCGCTACCTTGAATTTCGACGGTTTTGTCGAGCAGCTCTACCCGGCGCTGATCCATGGAGCGACGGTGGTCCTGCGCGGGCCGCAGCTGTGGGACAGCGCTCGACTGTACGACGAAATCATCGCCCAAGGCATCACGCTGGCCGACTTGCCGACCGCTTACTGGAACCTGTTCCTGCTCGATTGCCTGGCGGCGGGGCCTCGATCCTATGGCGCGCTTCGCCAGGTGCACATCGGTGGCGAAGCCATGCCACTGGACGGCCCGGCGCAGTGGGTGAAAGCCGGTCTTGGCCATGTACGCTTGCTCAATACCTATGGCCCCACAGAGGCGACCGTGGTGTCGAGTGTGCTGGACTGCTCAGCGGCTGCTGAAATCGTCGGTGCCACCGCCAGCCCGATTGGCCGTTCCTTGCCAGGGCGCGCCCTTTACGTGCTGGACCGTGACTTGAACCTGACGCCGTTGGGGGCGGTGGGCGAGTTGTACATCGGCAGCCGCTGCGGTTTGGCGCGCGCCTATTTGAACCGCGCGCTGCTCACGGCTGAGCGCTTTGTGCCGGACCCGTATGGCGAAATCGGCGAGCGCCTGTATCGCACCGGTGACCTGGCACGCTATCGCGCCGATGGCGTCATCGAGTATGTCGGGCGGGTCGATCATCAAGTCAAGATCCGCGGTTTTCGTATCGAGCTGGGTGAAATCGAGGCGCTGTTGTTGGCTCAGCCCTGCGTGCGCGAAACACTGGTGCTGGCCGTCGACAATCAATTGGTCGCCTATCTGGTTGCCGAGCAGCAAGACGCCGCAACCCTCAAGCTGACGCTGCGCGAACAACTGCCGGATTATATGGTGCCGACCCACATCATCTTCCTTGACCGCATGCCGCTGAACCCCAACGGCAAGCTGGATCGTCACGCGCTGCCCAAACCCGACGCCAACCAATCGCAGCAGGCATGGGTGGCACCGGTGACTGAGCTGGAGCAGCAGGTCGCTGCCGTATGGGCGCAAATCCTGGGTGCCGAGCGGGTAGGGTTGACCGACCACTTCTTTGAGATGGGCGGGCATTCGCTGTTGGCCATGCAGGTGGTATCACGCTTGCGTCATACGCTGGGGCGCGAAGTACCGCTCAAGCTGGTGTTCGAGCAGCCACGCCTGGAAGGATTTGCTGGCGCTTTGCACGCGCTGGAAGGTGGCCTGGGTGAGGAGGCTCCGGCACTGGTGGCGGTCGGTCGTGACCAGCCGTTGCCACTGTCCTATGCCCAGGAGCGCCAGTGGTTCCTTTGGCAACTGGCCCCGGACAGCGCCGCCTACCATATTCCCAGTGCCTTGCGCCTCAGGGGGCGCCTGGACACGGCGGCGTTGCAGCGCAGTTTCGATGAGTTGGTCGCTCGCCATGAAAGCCTGCGCACCTGCGTCGAACAGCACGCGGAGGGGGCGCGGCAAGTTATCCGTGCGCAGGTGGTGTTGCCTGTCCAGTGCGTTGACGTGCAAGAAGCTGATCTGCAAGCGCAAGTCGAAGCCGAAATCGCCCGCCCGTTCAATCTGCAACGCGGGCCGTTGCTGCGCGTGACCTTAATGCGTGTGGCGCAGGACGATCATGTGTTGGTGCTGGTGCAGCATCACATCGTTTCTGACGGTTGGTCGATGCAAGTCATGATCGACGAACTGGTGCAGCTCTATGCCGCGTTCAGCCAGGGCCAGGCTGTGCAGTTGCCGGTGATGCCGATCCAGTACGCCGACTTTGCCGTGTGGCAGCGTACGTGGATGGAGGCGGGTGAAAAGTCCCGCCAGCTGGATTACTGGCGTGACTTGCTCGGTGGCGAGCAGCCCGTGCTGGAGTTGCCATTCGACCATCAGCGCCCGGCGCAGCAAAGCCATCGTGGCGCGCGCCTGGATGTGCCGTTACCTGCCGAGCTGGCGCGAGGTCTTAAAACCCTGGCCCAGGCGCAGGGCGTGACGATGTTCATGTTACTGCTGGCCTCGTTCCAGACGTTGCTGCACCGCTACAGCGGCCAGCAAGACATTCGCGTAGGCGTGCCGATCGCCAATCGCAACCGTGTGGAAACCGAGCGTCTGATCGGCTTTTTCGTCAACACTCAGGTACTCAAGGCCGATATCGACGGGCACATGACGGTTGCCGAGTTGTTGGCCCAGGTCAAGCAGCGTGCGCTGGAGGCCCAGGCCCATCAGGACCTGCCGTTCGAGCAATTGGTCGAAGCCCTGCAACCCGAGCGTAGCCTGAGCCTGAACCCGCTGTTCCAGGTGATGTTCAACTATCAGAGTGAGGGTCACCTGGGGGCGCAAGCACTGACGGATTTGCGCATCGAAGGCCTGGAGTGGGAACGCCGTACCGCGCATTTTGATCTCGACATGGATGTGCATGAAAGTACAGAAGGGCTGTGGGCCTCGCTGGGCTATGCCACCGACCTGTTTGAAGCCGTCACCATTGAGCGGATGGCCCGCCACTGGCAGAACCTGTTGCAGGCGATGGTGGCCGATCAACAACAGAATATCGGCCAGTTGCACTTGTTGGACAGCGACGAGCAGCAGCACATCCTGCAGCTGTGGAACCAGGCCGACGCCGGTTTCCCGGCCGAGCGCCTGGTACACGAACTGTTCGCCGATCGCGCCCGGGAAAACCCGGATGCGGTGGCGGTCAAGTTCGAGGCGCAAACCCTGACTTATGGCGAGCTGGACAGCCAGGCCAACCGCCTGGCCCATGCGCTGATCGCACGTGGCGTCGGCCCGGAAGTGCGGGTGGCGATTGCCATGCCGCGCAGCGCGCAAATCATGGTGGCGTTCCTCGCGGTGATGAAAGCCGGTGGCGTGTATGTGCCGCTGGACATCGAATACCCGCGTGACCGCTTGCTGTACATGATGCAAGACAGCCGTGCGAAATTGCTGCTGAGCCACAGCAGTGCCTTGCCGCAATTGCCGCTTGCCGAGGGTCTGGACACCCTGGCCATTGACCGCACCGAAGACTGGGCCGGTTATAGCGATACCGCGCCGCAGGTCGATCTGGACGGCGACAACCTCGCCTACGTGATCTACACCTCCGGCTCCACCGGCATGCCCAAGGGCGTGGCGGTTTCCCACGGACCGTTGGTGGCGCACATCATCGCCACCGGGGAGCGTTATGAAACCGGCCCGGCCGATTGCGAACTGCATTTCATGTCCTTCGCCTTCGATGGTTCCCATGAAGGCTGGATGCACCCGCTGATCAACGGCGCCAGCGTACTGATCCGCGACGACAGCCTGTGGCTGCCGGAATACACCTACGCGCAAATGCACCGTCACCACGTGACCATGGCCGTGTTCCCGCCGGTGTACCTGCAACAGCTGGCCGAGCATGCCGAGCGCGATGGCAACCCGCCCAATGTGCGCGTGTACTGCTTCGGCGGCGATGCGGTGGCGCAGGCCAGTTACGACCTGGCGTGGCGCGCACTGAAACCGACCTACTTGTTCAACGGCTACGGCCCGACCGAAACCGTGGTCACGCCGCTGCTGTGGAAAGCCCGTCGCGGCGATCCGTGCGGCGCTGTCTATGCGCCGATCGGCACACTGTTGGGCAACCGCAGCGGCTACGTGCTGGACTCACAACTCAACCTGCAACCCATCGGCGTGGCTGGTGAGCTGTACCTCGGCGGCGAAGGCGTGGCGCGTGGTTATCTGGAGCGCCCGGCGCTTACCGCCGAACGCTTTGTGCCGGACCCGTTCGGCAAGCCCGGCAGCCGCGTTTACCGCAGCGGCGACCTGACCCGTGGCCGTGCGGACGGCGTGGTGGATTATCTGGGCCGTGTCGACCATCAGGTGAAAATTCGTGGTTTCCGTATTGAGCTGGGTGAAATCGAGGCGCGCCTGCGTGAGCAGGATGCGGTTGGTGAAACGGTCGTCGTGGCCCAGGAAAGTCCGAGCGGCAAGCAGTTGGTGGCGTACGTCGTGCCCGCTGAGCCCGTGGCCGACCCGGTCGCATTCCGCGAAGCCTTGCGTCGTGCCCTGAAAACCCGTCTGCCTGACTATATGGTGCCTGCGCACTTCATGTTCCTGGACCAGATGCCGTTGACGCCCAACGGCAAGCTCGACCGTAAGGGCTTGCCCCAGCCGGACGCGGCGCAGTCGCAAGGTGTGTGGGTTGAGCCGGTTACGCCATTGCAACAGCAGGTTGCGGCGATTTGGGCCCAAGTGCTGGGCGCTGTGCGCATTGGCCTGACGGACCACTTCTTCGAGTTGGGTGGGCACTCGTTGCTGGCCATGCAGGTGATTTCCCGTGTGCGCCAGTTACTTGAGCGTGACGTGCCACTGCGCACCTTGTTTGAGCAGCCGCAACTGCAGGGTTTTGTGCTGGCACTGGACGCCGCTGAAGAGGACTTGGCGCCGCCAATGCGGGCGATAGGGCGGGATCAGCCGTTAGTGCTGTCCTTTGCCCAGGAGCGACAGTGGTTTCTTTGGCAGCTGGACCCGCAAAGCGCCGCTTACCACATCCCGAGCATTCTGCGCCTGAGCGGCCGCCTTGATCTGCATGCCTTGCAGTGCAGCTTTGATCGCTTGGTGGCGCGACATGAAAGCTTGCGCACTCGCATCAATCAGCAGGGTGAGCGCACGGTGCAGGTGGTTTTGCCTGCCGAACCGTTGTCCATCATGCGAGGCGATGCCACTGAGCAGACACTGCAGCAGCAGGTAGAAGCCGAAATTGCCAAGCCTTTCGACCTGCAGCAAGGGCCGCTGCTGCGCGTCACCTTGTTGCGCCTGGCCGAAGATGAGCACGTGCTGGTGCTGGTGCAGCACCATATCGTTTCCGATGGCTGGTCGATGCAGGTGATAGTCGACGAACTGGTGCAGTTGTATAGCGCCTACCGCCAGGGCGAGGTCGCGCAGTTACCGGCGCTGGCGTTGCAATATGCCGATTACGCACACTGGCAACGCGAGTGGATGGCGGCGGGTGAGCGCGAGCGTCAGTTGGCGTATTGGCGCGAGCTGCTGGGCGGCGAGCAACCGGTGTTGGAGCTGCCCACCGCGCACGCGCGCCCGGCGGTGCAAAGCTATCGCGGTGCCAGCCTGGAGCTTGAGTTGCCGACGCCGCTCGCCGAAGGGCTTAACGCTTTGGCGCAGCGTGAGGGCGTGACATTGTTCATGCTGTTGTTGGCGTCTTTTCAGGGTTTGTTGTACCGCTACAGTGGCCAGCACGACATCCGTGTCGGGGTGCCGATCGCCAACCGCAACCGGGTTGAGGTCGAGCGGTTGGTCGGCTTCTTTGTCAACACGCAGGTACTCAAGGCCGACGTGGACGAGCAGATCACCGTTACCCAACTGTTGCAGCAGGCCAAACACCGCAGCCTGGATGCGCAGAGCCATCAGGACCTGCCCTTCGAGCAACTGGTCGAAGCCTTGCAACCGGAGCGCAGCCTGAGCCATAACCCGTTGTTCCAGGTGTTGTTCAACCATCAGAGCGAGGCGGGGTTGGCCACCCGCGGCCGTCAGTTGCCCGATTTGCGGGTAGAGGGCCTGGATTGGGGTAGCCAGACCGCGCAGTTCGACCTGAGCCTGGACACCCAGGCCACCGCGCAGGGTATCTGGGCCACCCTGACCTATGCGACCGACCTGTTCGAACCGGCCATGCTCACGCGCATGCTGGGGCACTGGCAAAATCTGTTGCAAGGCATGCTCGACGACCCGCAGCAGCGCGTCAGCCAGTTGCCGCTGTTGGACGGCACCGAGGAACGTAGCGCGCTGCAAGACTGGAACGCCACCGCGCGTGACTACCCGCAGCAGCCAGTGCATCAGTTGATTGAAGCGCAGGTTGAACTCACGCCGGATGCCGAGGCGCTGGTGTTTACCGGGCAGCGCTTGACGTACACCCAACTTAATCGGCGGGCCAACCGCCTGGCCCATCGCCTGATGGACGCCGGTGTCGGCCCCGATAGGTTGGTGGGGCTGGCCGTGGAGCGTTCGATAGACATGGTCGTCGGCCTGTTGGCAGTACTCAAGGCTGGTGGCGCGTATGTGCCGCTCGACCCCGAATACCCCCGCGAGCGACTCGCCTACATGCTGGAAGACAGCGGCGTGAAGTTGCTGCTGACCCAGGCGCATCTGCTCGAACAGTTGCCGATCCCGGAAGGTCTGGAAACCCTGGTGCTGGGTGAATCCGGTTTTGACGGCTACAGCGAAGCGAACCCAGGTATTGTGCTGGAGGGCGAAAACCTCGCCTATGTGATCTACACCTCCGGCTCCACCGGCCAGCCCAAAGGTGCGGGCAACCGCCATTGTGCGCTGACCAACCGCCTGTGCTGGATGCAGGAAGCCTACGGGTTGAACGCCCGTGACACGGTGCTGCAAAAGACCCCGTTCAGCTTCGACGTGTCGGTGTGGGAGTTCTTCTGGCCGCTGATGACAGGCGCACGCCTGGTAGTGGCTGCGCCGGGTGATCACCGCGACCCGGCCAGGCTGGTAGAGCTGATCAATACCGAACAGGTCACCACGCTGCACTTTGTGCCGTCGATGCTGCAGGCTTTCCTGCAAGACCCGGCCGTTGTTTCCTGCCACTCCTTGCAACGCATTGTGTGCAGCGGCGAAGCGCTGCCGGTGGATGCGCAACAGCAGGTATTGCGCAAGTTGCCGCAAGCCGCGTCGTACAACCTGTATGGCCCGACCGAAGCCGCCATCGACGTGACCCACTGGACCTGCTTCGACGAAGGGCGTGACACGGTGCCCATTGGACAGCCGATCGCCAACCTGTGCACCTATGTGCTGGACGCACAACTGCAAGCGACCGCTGTGGGTGTGGCAGGTGAGTTGTACCTGGGCGGTATCGGCTTGGCACGCGGTTATCATCGACGCCCTGGGCTCACCGCCGAACGGTTTGTTGCTTCACCGTTCGTGCCCGGAGCGCGCCTGTATCGTACCGGCGACCGCGTGCGTCAGCGTGCCGACGGGGTTATCGAATACCTTGGGCGCCTGGATCATCAGGTCAAATTGCGTGGCCTGCGCATTGAATTGGGTGAGATTGAAGCGCGTGTTCTTGAACATCCACAGGTGCAGGAAGCCTCGGTCCAGGTGGTTGATGGCAAGCACCTGGTGGGCTATCTGGTGTTGCTGGCGCCGAGCGAAACCTGGCGTGAATCCCTGGGCGCACACCTGTTGGCGCACTTGCCGGACTATATGGTGCCGGCGCAATGGGTGCTGCTGGCGCAAATGCCCCTGAGCCCGAATGGCAAGCTGGACGGCAAGGCGTTGCCCAAGCCTGATGCGCACGCGCAAGAACGCGTCTATCAGGCGCCGCAGACGCAGCTGGAGCAGCGCCTCGCGACGATTTGGGCCGAGGTCCTGGAGGTTGAACGCGTCGGGTTAAATGACAATTTCTTTGAGCTGGGTGGCCATTCGCTGTTGGTGTTGAGGCTCAAGGAGCGCATCCGCAAGGCGACCGGCACAGCGCTGTCGGTCAGCCAACTGATGCTTAACCCGACCATTGCGGGGCAGGTGGCCTGCCTGGGTGGCGAAACCCGCCACTCGCTGATCGTCAAACTCAACAGCCAGACCCAAGGCACGCCACTGTTCCTGTTCCACCCAAGCTTTGGTTCGGTGCATTGCTACAAGGCCATCGGCCTGGCACTGCGTGAACAACGGCCGGTGCTGGGGGTGATCAGTCGGGCGTTGGTCGAGGAGGGCAGTGACGTGCCCAACTGGCAATCAATGGTCGATGACTACACCGCGCAACTGCTCGATGCCGTACCCGAAGGCCCTTATCGCCTGGCCGGTTGGTCCCTGGGTGGCAACCTGGCCATGGAGGTCGCGTATGCGTTGGAACAGGCGGGGCGTGTGGTCGAGGTTGTCGGTTGGATCGATGCATCGCCGCCGCACTGGCTCAAGGCCTATTGGGACACGGCGGTGATGACCGATGACAGTGAAGTGCCGGTTAATCAGCGGCGTGTCGAGTTATTGCAGGTGATGTTTGCGCAGTCGAGCGCGTTGATTCAGGCGGCGTGGTTGCAAAGCCAGGCGCTCTCTGAAGACGAGGTGCAGCAATGGCAGGCGTTCAGCACGTGGGCCGAAGGCGCACTTGGTGAGACCTATGTGGAGGTCAAGGCCAGCTTGCTTGAGGGCGACGAAGCGCAGATCTCCTGGGAACTCGACCGTGCTCTTGGCCAGAGTCTCAAGGACGCCGACTTCAAGCCGATCCAGGCACCGATCAATTGCTGGTGGGCCGCTGCGAGCCGGGCAGGGCAGCATCGTCAGTTAATTGAGGCAAGCATGGCGCAGGTTATGGGCCGGCCGTGTATTGAGCAGTCAGTACTGATCGACTCTACCCATGATCGAATCATCGATAACGCCGCGTTCGTGCAGAGCTTTGCTGATGCGATGAAGTAACCCCCCGTGTAAAAGAAACGCCCCTGGACCGATGGCCAGGGGCGTTTTTTTATCGGTGTTATTCGCCAAACGCCACGATTCAGCGGGCAACAAAAAGCCCCTGGTCATCAGCGATGACCAGGGGCATGGGCCGGATCAGAAGTTCCAGCGGGTGCTGAGCATGACGTTACGCGGGTCGCCGTAGTAAGCCGAGTTGTAGAAGCCGATGTTGGTGTAGTACTTCTTGTCGAAGATGTTGTTGACGTTGAGGGTCGCCGATACGTTCTCGGTCACCTGGTAACGGGCCATCGCGTCGACGATCCACAGTGGGTCCTGGGAGAAGTTTTCCTCGGTGCCTTTGGCATAGTTGTTCAGCAGTTTCCAGCCAGTGCCCTGCCAGCGCACGCCGGTGCCCAGGGTCAGCTTGTCGAGTGGGCCGGTCAGCTTGTAGCTGGTGTAGATATTGACCTGATCTTCCGGCTCCCAGGTGGAGAGCTTCTCACCCTGTTTGTCGCGCATGATCTTATGGGTATAGCCCGCCTGCAACTGCCAGCCTGGCGCCAGCTCGCCGGAAATTTCCGCTTCGTAGCCTTTGGTCTTGGCTTCGGTGCCCCTGGAGGCGTAATCCAGCCCTGGGTGGCTGTTGGGGATGTAATCCGTGTCGTCGACGGCGCGGTTTTTCTCGTGAACCTCGAAGTAGGCCAGGCTCGAATTCAGGCGACCGTCGAAGAACTCGCCCTTAAGGCCGATCTCGTAGTTCTTGCCTTCATCTGGTTCCAGCGGTTTGTCGTTGCGGTCTCGGTAATCGTCCTGGGGCAGGTAGATTTCGGTGAAGCTGGCGTAGGCCGAGAAGTTGTCGTTGAGGTCATAGGTGATGCCGGCATAAGGCACTACCTTGCCGGTGTCCTTGACCTGGCTGGTGCCGCTGACTTCGTAGTTGTTGACCCGAGTGCCGAGGATCAGGTGCAAGTCATCCGCGAGGCTGAAGCGCCCGGTGATGTAGCTGGCGCTCTGGCGGGTCAGCTCGTCGTTCTTTTTGGTTCGAGGACCACGGTCCGGCTTGGGGGCGTCGCCGTCCCAGTTGAAGTAGTCGTGGCTGTTGTCGTAGTTGGTGGCGTTGGTGTAGTCGCTGCCCAGCCAGTGCGAGCGCGAGACCGACGTGCCGACCACCAGTTCGTGCTCACGCCCGAACAGGCTGAACGGCCCAGTGGCGTAGAGATCACCCGTGTCGCTGGTGGTTTCACCATTGTAGGTACGGGTCAGCAGCGATGCCTTGCCCGTTTCGGCATTGGGTGACAGCAGGGCCGACAACGGGGCTTTGTAGCCGTTGATCTGGTGGTTGTACTGCGCCTTGCCGACCCAGCCGTTGTCGAACGTGTGTTCCAGGGTGGCGAAGGCGGTACGGGTGTACTGTTTCCACTTGCTGTACTTGGCGCCGTTGTTGAAGGAGCGCGGGGTGCTGATGTGGTTGCCGGCCGAGTCAAAGAGCGAGGCCGCACCGGACCAGCTGGAGCCCTGCGGGTCACTGTCCTGGTAGTCGCCACCGATGGTCAGCAACGTATCCGGTGCCAGGTCGAACTCGAGAATGCCGTAGTAGACGTTGGTCTGGCGTTGGTAGTGATCGAGGAACGTGTGTTTGTCCTGGTACGCCGCAACAGCACGGCCACGCACGTTGCCGGTCTCGGTCAGCGGGCCGCTGACGTCGATTTCCGAGCGGTAGTTGTCCCAGGAGCCCGCGCCCAGGTCCACATAGCCCTTGAATTCCGAGGTGGGCTTTTTACGCACCATATTGATGGTGCCACCCGGGCCGCCGGCGCCGGTCAGCAGGCCGGTGGCGCCCTTGAGAATTTCGACGCGGTCGTAGATCACGGTGTCGGTCAAGGTGTGGCCCGACGAGTACTGGGCATCCTGCAGGATCGGAATACCGTCGTACTGGAAGTTCTGAATGGCGAAACCACGAGAGAAATAGCTGGTGCGCTCGCTGTCGTAGGTGGCAACGGTGATGCCCGGTGTGTGGCGCATCACGTCGTCGATCGACTTGAGGCTGAAGTCGTCCATAGCCTGGCGGGTCACCACGGAAATCGATTGCGGCGTCTCACGTGGGCTTAACACCATGCGCGTCGCGGTGGCGATGGTGCCAGGGGTGTAGGAGCCGGAGCCTTCGGTGATGGTCCCCAACTGGTTGGCGGTTACCTGGGTAGCACCCAGTTCCAGTGCCGACGTTTTCGCCGCGCTGATGGTGAACGAGCTGCCCTGCAGGTCATAGCTGATGCCCGTCCCGGACAGCAAGGTGGTCATGGCCTGGCCAGGTTGCAACTTGCCTTTGATCGCGTGGCTGCGCTTGCCTTCTACATCGGTAGGGCTGTAGAGCACCTGCAAGTTGGTCTGGCGACCGAACTCCTGAAGCGCGCTCCCCAGCGGCTGTGCGGGCACATTCAGCTCGACCTCCTGCGCCTGCACATAACCTGCGACCGGCAATGCCAGTGCCAGGGCAATCGCGCTTGGCAGCAGAGGGGTATTCAAGAGGCGGCGCATGGAGAGTGCCTTGCTCAAGGGACTCAGACCGAACGTTGCTGGCATGGATGCATTCTCTTCTATGTTTTAAGTGGGCAGCTTTTAGTGTTTATTGAGGTCAATTCTCATTACCACTAGTGAGACGTTCCTATCCGGAAAAACCGGAAAATAAATTTCAAGCCGGCTCCATCTCGTGCACGACCTTGCCCGCTCGCAGGCGCACCAGTTGGTCGGCGATGTCGAAGTAGCGGTCGTCGTGGCTGATCACGATGATGGTTTTGCCCAGGCGCTTGAGGTCGGGCAGCAGCTCGGTGTAGAACACGCGGCGGAAGGCCGGGTCCTGGTCGGCGGCCCATTCGTCGAACACCAGCACCGGGCGTTCTTCGAGCCAGGCATTGACCAGCGCCAGGCGCTTGCGCTGCCCGGTGGAGAGGTCGGTGGTGCTGAATACGCCGTCCTTGACGCTGACTTTGTGCGCGATTTCCAGGCGCTCCAGGTACTTGGCAGCACTGTCCAGCGATTGCGTGGCGCTGCCCTGGACCAGGTCGTCGAACAGGTAATAGTCGGCGAACACCGTGGTGAACAATTGGCGATAGTCATCGCGCACCGGGTCGGTCACGGTTTCGCCGTTCAGGCGGATTTCGCCGGCGTCGGGTTGATACAGGCCCAGCAACAGTTTGATCAGTGTGGTCTTGCCGCAGCCGTTCTCGCCGACGATAAACACGATATCGCCCTGCTGGATGCTCAGGTTGATCGGCCCCAGGTGAAACGGCTCGCTGCCCTCTACCGGCGGTGGGCTGTAGGTGACGCCACGCAGTTCAAGGCTGTTGACCACCGGCGTGGGGGCTTCGCTGCCGTCCATCAACAGATGCGGCTCGGGGGACGAGAAGCGATCCGACAGCTCGGTGATACGCGCAAAGGCAATGCCGGCCTTGCCGATGATCGGCAGGTAACCGATCACGTGTTCCAGCGGGCCTTTCATGTACAGCAGTACCAACACAAAACCGGTGATCACCGCCGGGTCCGGGTTGGGGCTGTAGGCTTGCATTGCCAGGGCCAGGCCGATGACCACAAAGAACAGCATCGAGCCAAAGGTTTTGGCCACGATGTAGATGTTGACCGAGCGCACCTGGATGTCGCTGATCCGGTCAGCGGTTTCCTGGATGCGGTGGGTGTTCATCCGGTAGCGCCGTGGCCGGTGGATGCGCAGCTCCTTGGCGCCAGAGGCAATCGCCGAATAGTAGCGCTGCAGTTCGTCTTCCAGGTCGCGGGCGGCGTCGAAGCCGCGAATGCCTTTGTGGCCGGCGATGAACTGCACGCTGCTGCCGATCACAATGGCGACGATCATCATCAGGAACATCGGCACAGACAAGTAGGCCAGGTAACCCAGGCAACCCAGGGTTACCGTGCTGGCGATGGCCAGCGGGGTGAACGCGAAGGAGAAATCGCTGATGGTATCGACGTCGTGGGTGAGCACCGGGATCAGGCGGTGCGAGCGGTAGCGTTCGATCTGCTCGATGGGCGCCGACAGCACTTTCTCGCCGAGATCCTTGCGCAGGGCGGCAATGATCCGCTGGCCCACATAGTTGGTGCCGATATCCGAGACGATCGAACTGGTCAGCGCCAACAGGCATAGCGCCGCAAAGGTCAGGACCACGCCCTGGGTCATGCCGGTTGTAGAGTGCAGGGCGTTATTGATAGTCGCCAGCAGCAACGTGATGGCCAGGCCGCCGGCCATGCCCAGCGCGACAGAGACTGTCACGATGGTGCGAAAAGGCCTGAGCAATGCGAGCAAACCGTTAAAGGCGCCGCGCTTGGGGTCGGTCATAAATACTTCCCGGAAAGTGAAAAAAGAGGGGGCTGGGCACACAGACCCTTACCCATGACAAACGAAGTGCCGGGGCGACTATTTAGCGCGGCATGCCGGGCGGTGGAGCGGGTCGATAAATTGCCAACAGGCTGGTTCGTTCTTGTTGTGTAGGCGCACGCGTATTGGCGCGTGCCTGATCTATCCAGCGAGAGCGAAACAATGACGAAAAAGAATCTGGTGTATGTCTGGTCCCTGAGAAACGCTGCCGCCGACAAGGCCGGTCAACCAGTGGCCTACAAGGACCACGAGCGCTATATGAAGTCGGTGCTGGAGTTTCTGGTGGGGTCGCTGAACGACACACCGTTGGGCCAGGCCTACAATCTGGTCGGTGTGGTGTATGACGATGACGAGCAGAACCCACGGGACCAGCAGTTGGTGGCCGACTATGGTTTTGCCTACCAGCCGGGTCGCCAGTGGCTCTACCCGGCAGACCTGAGGGTGCAGGGCAACCTGGTCAATGACTTGTTGCTGAGCGTGCCGTCCACCTACCGCCGCCTGCCGCGTGGCAGCGCCGAACACATCGCCGGCAAGCAGGATTTTGAACGTCGCTTGCACGACACGCTGGTGGAGTTGAAGGCCGATATTGTGGTGCTGGACGGCCTCTTGGTGATCCTCGATGAACTGGTGCGGCCCGATGCGCCGTTTGCGCGGCGGATCATGAACATCCACCCAGGCATTACCCGTATTGAATCGCCTTACGAGCGCCGTGGCGCCTATGCCACCTGGAATGCCTTGTACGGCGCGCGCGGGCAGACGGTGGTGGATTGGGCGACCAAAGCCACCAAGGCCAGCGAACCGCTGTACCTCACCGGCGCTTCGTTCCATTACGTGGACAACGGCATTGATTCGGGCGAAGTGTTCCACGACGTGCTGAAAACCGAGATTTCGCCTGAGGACACCATCCTCGAATTGCGCTGGAACAACTTCAACAACAGCCTGTTCCCGGCGTTGCATGAAGGGTTGGAGTTGTTGGCCAAGCAGGCCTAAGGCGATCCAAGTGTGGGAGCTGGCTTGCCTGCGATGGCATCAACTCGGTGTACCTGATGTACCGAGGTGTCTGCATCGCAGGCAAGCCAGCTCCCACCTTCTGCTCGGTGTGCTGCTTAAAGGTCGCGCACTACCCGAAACCCAATCCAATCCCCACGGGTTTGCGGGTAGATGGTGTTGCGGTTGCCCGAACGTGAGAACACCGGCGCTTCGCCCCAGTCATTGCCGCGGATCTGGTAGCCCTCGCAGTGGGGCTCCATCCAGGCGCTGCCGTCGGTAGGGGCGCCGATATAGTTGGGGTGCTCGCAGTCGGCAACCCGCTCATACACATTGCCGTGCATGTCGTACATGCCGAATGCATTCGGCGGGTAGCTGCCCACCGGCGAGGAATAGCTGTAGCCATCTGCCGGGCCGTAGGTGTTGGCGTGCTGGGCGATGCTGTAGCCCTTGCCCTCGTCGAACGGGAAGGGGAACGGCCCGGTGGAGCCGGCGCGGGCGGCGTATTCACGTTGGGCTTCGCTGACCATGTGGTACTTGTGGCCGGTTTTTTCCGATAGCCAGGCGACGTACTGCTTGATGTCGTCCATGTCCATGCACACTGCCGGCTGGCGTGGCCCTTGCGGGTAGCGGGGCTTGCTGGCGATGCATTCGCGGCCGGGGCGGGTGTCGCCGTCGGCGATCTTGACGCCGGTCTGGCGGATATAGCTGTCCCATTCGGCGGCAGTGACGTGGAAGCGGCTCATGGCAAACGGTTTGGCGAAGGTCACGTCGTGCATCGGGCCTTCATCGGGCTCGCGGCCGACTTCGTCTTCCGGCGTGCCCATGGTGAAGGTGCCGGCGGGCAGCACCACCATTTCCGGGCAGTCCTTGCAGTCCTTGAACACTTTGCCGGGTTGCGGCGTGGCGGCCTGCGCCAGGTTGGGCAGCCATGCCGCGCAAAGAGCAGTCAGCGCCAGGGCGGTCAGGGGTTTGAGTCGGGATGGATTCATGTGGGCATCTCGTTCAAAGGAAAAAAGGGCGCATCACAGGCGTTGGCTCAGCAGGGCCATAAACTGCTGGATTTCGTCCGAGCTGTTAAGCAGGCCGGGGGAAGTGCGGATCACCGGGCCGACATCGCGGTCGACGGCATCGATCACCACGCGGTTTTTCAGCATATGGGCGACGACCGCTTCGCTGTCCTGGTCCTTGACCCGAAAAAACGTAAAACCGGCCGACAGGTCGGTGCTGCGCGGTGTCACCAACTCGATCTGCGGATGCGCCAGCAACTGGGTTTTGAGTTCGCTGTTGAGTACGTGGATGCGCGCCTCAACCTGTGCCTTGCCCAGTTGCAGGTGCAGCTTGAACGCTTCATCCGCCGCCCAGCGATGCTCAAAGGCGTGGTAGCCGCCGGGCGTCATGGTGGTGGCAAAGTTGGTGTCTTCGGAGAAGGTCGGCACCATGGGTGTGACGAATTTGTTTTCGGCATCGCGGGCGCAGACCAGCCCGGTGCCGCGTGGGCCGAACATCCATTTATGCGTGCCGGCGATAAAGAAGTCGCAGTGCATGGCCGGGAAGTCGAGGTTCTCCACGCCAAAACCATGTACGCCATCGACCACATACAGGATGCGGTCGTTGTCGTCGCGGTTGCGATTGAGTTCCTCCACCAGCTTGCCGATTTCGCCGATCGGCAGCTTCACGCCACTGCCGGACTGCACCCAGGTCATGCCCAGCACGCGGGTAGTGGGGCGAATGGCGCGCTTGATGTTGCCCAGCACTTCGTCACTGGAGACCTGGCTGGCCCGTTCGAACAAGCGGATGCGCCGCACCTGGGTGCCTTGGCGGGCGACGCGAAAATCCAGCACGTTCTGGGTGGCGTAGTGTTCGTGTTCGGTGGTGAGAATCTCTTGGTCGGGGCGCAGCTTGATCCCGCCGTAGATCATCGCAAGACCTTCCGACGTGCTGCCGGTGAGGGCGATCTGCGCCGGCTTGGCGTTCAGGTAACGACCGGCCCATTCGCGCACCTGGCCTTCACGTTTCCAGGTTTCTTCCAGGCCCCAGTCCATGGCCAGGCCGGGGTTGCGGTCGATCTGCTGGCGGTAGCGCTCAATGGCTTCGCGCACGGGGCGTGGGTGGGAGGTCACCAGGAAGTTGGAAAAGTGCAGGTAGTCCGGGTCTTGGGTGAACAGCTGTTTGAAACCCGTCCATGGGTCGTTTGTGGCAGGCGACTGGGTGGCTGCCTGGGCGTGCGCGAGCAATGTGTTGCCCAATGGCAGGCTGGCGGCGAGTACGCCAGCCTGCTTGAGGAATGTACGGCGGTCGGTCATGGACTGGCTTCTGAGTAATTAGCGGTTGGCCAACGGCTTGGCGGCTTTTTGTACCTGGTCCCACACCCGCAGGAAGTTGCCTCCCCACAGCTTGGCGATGTCGGCCTCGGAGTAGCCGCGCTGGATCAGTTCGGCGGTGACATTGCGCACTTCGCCGACGTTCTCCCAGCCCTGGATGCCGCCGCCGTCGTTGAAGTCCGAGGCGATGCCGACGTGGTCGATGCCGATCTTGCGCACGCTGTAGTCAATGGCATCGCCCCAGTCCTTGAGGGTGGCCTTGGGTTCTTCTTCAAGAATGGCGTACAGCCCCTGGGCGTACTGGCCGAACTTCTGCTCGGACCAGGCGGCGATGATGGCGTCGCCGGGCATCAAGGCCATGGCCAGGTTGGGCAACGGCGGCAAATCAAAGCGCGCACGCAAAGTGTTGAGCTTGTCCTGAGTGGGTTGGCTCAATGGGCGCAAATAGGTCGGGAAGCCCACCACCTGCACCACGCCACCGCTGTTTTTGATCAGTTGCAGTTCTTTGTCGCTGAGGTTGCGCGGGATATCCACCGAGGCACGCGGCGCCGAATGCGAGGCAATCATGGGGGTACGGCTCAATTGCGCGACTTGCTCCAGCGCCTTGGTCGACATCTGCGACACATCGATGATCACGCCCAAGTCATTGAGGCGGTGTACGGCCTGTTGGCCGATGGCTGACAGCCCTTCAAGCGCGTCGGTGGTGTCATTGAAAAACGGCAGCGGGCGTGACGAGTCGGACCAGGCGTTGTTGCCGATATAGCTGAAGCCGAACATGCGCATGCCGCGTGCCGCCCACAGGTCCAACTGGTTGAGGTCGTCGCCCAGCGGGTAGGCGTTGAGCATGCTGATAAAGATCGCAAACTTGCCCTCGCCATGCAGGCGCCGCATATCGTCCGGGGTGTAGGCGATGCCGACCTGATTGGGGAAGTCGCGCACCATGCCGGAGATGATCTTGTAGCGTACCTCTTGCTCGTGGCGGGCCTCTTCGACAAAACCGTCGGTGGGTTTGTGCGGCGCGTTGGGGCCGTTCCAGATTTCCGGCCAGCCGAAAATTGTCAGGGCCGCGCCCGACAAGCGCCCGCGTGCCGCCTTGGCGAGGTCAAACTGGCCGCTGCCATCCTTGTCGGCTTCGTTGCCGGCGGTGCCGAAATCCATGGGCACGGTGATATGGCTGTCGAACGACAACAAGCGGTCCTGCATTTCGTTGGCCTGCTTGATCACCTCCAGCGGGTAGCCGGCATTGCCTTTGAACCAGTGATCCCAGGCCAGGAAACCGACCCCGGCGCCGATGGCCAGTGCCAGCGGCAGGCCGATATACAGCGCCTTTTTCGAACGTGATTTTGTCATTGCCATCTCAGTCAGTTGAGGCCTTTGCTATCAGGGAAGAACGAGCCATGGCCGGGGAAATTTAGGCGCGGGCGCTGGGCCGGTAAATTTCTCGCGGCCGTCAACGTTCTAGCTCTGATCAAGCTGTTTCCTAAGGTAGACAATGACCCTCTCTCGACGTGGCTTCATCGCCGGCCTGGCGCTGACCGGCGCTGCCGTGCCAGCGGCCCTTTATGCCCACCGCGAGCTGACGCGTGAAGAATTCCCGATCACGCCGGGCGAGGCCACGGTGGACCTGGCCGACACCGCCGGCCAACACCTGGCCAATACCCTGCGCGGTGTGTGGAGCCTGCGCCTGGAGGGCCGCGATGCGGGCCTTAAAGGCTTGCCGCTGCAAGGCCTGGAGCTGTTGCTCGACATCGCCCCGCGCGGCCGTGGCTTGCGTGGCTATCTGGACACCGCTGCAAACCTGCGTGCCGAGGGCGAGCCGCGTTACCGCGTGCTCGGTGATCTGCTGACGGGCGAGGGCGCCGTGCTCTACTGGCGCCTGATCGACCGCGACGCCGCGGATGGCGCACCGGCCTATGAGTTCAAGATGACCCTCGACGAAGTCTGGGCCGACTTCGCCAATGCCGGCAGCAGCACGCTGAGCGGGCAGGTTCTCGACCTTGAGCGCCCCCTGGCCCTGACCGAGCGCGACAACCGCTTTATCGCCCACAAGCAACTGTTCCCCGAGGCGCGCCAGCGTATCGGCCTTAACCCGACCTTGCTGGCCTGGCTGATCGCGCCTGAGCACCGGCTGTTCCACCAGCTCTGGCACGCCACCCGTGACCAGTGGCACAAGCTGTCCGAGGAAAAACGCGATGCCCTGCGCGGTATCGGTTGGCAACCCGGGCCACGCGGCCAGGAGCGCGACGCGCGCGGCAAACGCAAAGACCGTAACGGTTCGGGTATCGACTTCTTTTTCATGCACCGGCATATGCTTGGCACTGCGCGCTCCATGCAAGACCTGCCTTCCTGGCCGCAATTCCCTGAACCCCAACCGGCGCTGGAACGCGATCGCCTGGGGTTTTTGCGTTATTTCGATAACCACGACGGCTTTGCGCTGCCACCCTGTTGGTCAGCACCTGATGACAGCGACTACACCCAATGGGTCAGCGATATCAAGGCGGCCGAGACCTACCACAGCAACTTCCAGGTGTGGGAGTCGCAGTACCGTGACCCGCGTTACCTGGCCAAACTGACCTTGGGCCAGTTAGGTTCGGAGATGGAGCTGGGCCTGCACGACTGGCTGCACATGCGTTGGGCCTCGGTGCCCCGCGACCCGTCCAACGGCGCGCCGGTGCCGTTCGCCCGTGACCCGGCGGACTTTGCCGCGCGTTGGTACGCGCCGCAGAACGACTTCCTGGGCGACCCGTTCTCATCGCACGTAAACCCGGTGTTCTGGCACTTTCACGGCTGGATCGATGATCGCATCGAGGACTGGTTTCGCGCCCATGAGCGGTTCAATCCAGGCGAGGTCAGCCGGCTGGAGGTCAACGGGGTCAAGTGGTTTGCCCAAGGCCGCTGGGTGGAAGTCGCTGACCCATGGCTGGGGCCGGACACCCACGGTTGCAGCACCACGCCGGGGCTGCAGATGGGGCGGTCGATGGAGATGGACCCGGAGACCATGAAGCTGGCGCTGCGCATCACCTTCGCCGAAGAAGACGGATTGCAGGCCTTGTTCAAGCGCGTGCCGAAACGGCCCTGGTATGCGCGCCACTTGAAACTCAAGTAATGCCCGGGACGTTTGGCCACAGGTCTGCAACAAGGAACAAACGTTCGGCTTCTTCCCAATCTGCGCCTTGCTGAACCAGCCGCACCAGTAATTGGGCCGGTGCCATCGGGTCGAGGTCTGCCAGCCAGGCTTGCATCTGGTCAGCACGCCACACCTGATCCTCCGAGTAATGCGCCGGCGCCAGCCAGGCGTGCCGAGGCAGGGGTTGCCAGCGCCCCGGCGGGCTCTGGCTGACGAAGTCGCGCCAATCACGCTGATGCAGCCAGCGCCCGTACAGGTGCTGTGGTTCAACGCCCAGCGGGGATTCGGCGGTGCCGGGCCACGGATAGAGCAAATACCCGCCCAGCCACAAATGTGCATCGAACTGCGCAATATCCAGCGCCGCCAGGGCTTCGCGGCTTTCCGGGCGGGCCGAAATCGGTAGTTGATGCTGGGCCAGGTGCGCGAGCTTGCGGTCCAGCCGGTCATGACAGCCGGGGCCGAGCCATTGCGCGGGGTCCTGGCCGTTGCCGTCCTGCGGCCCCAGATACAGTTTGATCGCCAGTTCCAGGTGGTGCACGCCATCGCGGTCGCGCACCAGCATGTCCAGCTCGCCCAGCGTATGCCCGGCGCGGCGGATCGGCAGGTTGGCGGCCAGCAAATCCACGCCGGGCGCATGCTGCACCGCAAATTGCCAGAGGCGCTCGTAGTAAAGGCCCAGCCGCCGCGTGCGCGACAGGCTTAGCCAATGCTGCAAGGCGCTGCTGTCCTGGTCGAGGGTGCGTAACCAATGTTCGAGCCGGTGCGGCGCCTGCACCCAGTCGCTGCCGGCCAGTGGGTGGCGCTGCGGCCAGGGCGTTTGCGCAAGCATCGGCGGGGCGAGCACCACCCACGCCAGGTCGCGCACCTCGGGGTGGCGCAATTGGCGGGGCAGGTTGAGCAGGTCGGGGAACACAGTCATGGTCCGAGCATAGCCTTTTAGAGCCGTTAAGGGTGGCTGAGAACCATTGTCATCAAGGTCCTGCGGCGACAAAGGGTTTTGCCTGACGCGGCCTTTCGCCCATAATCGTTCTTTTTGCCAGACCCCAAATCCCGCAGGAGCCCCATGGAGCAATTTCGCAATATCGGCATTATCGGTCGCCTGGGCAGTACCCAGGTGCTGGACACCGTCCGCCGGCTGAAAAAATTCCTGCTGGAACGCCACCTGCATGTGATCCTCGAAGACACCATCGCCGAAATCCTGCCCGGCCACGGCCTGCAAACCTCGTCGCGCAAGATGCTCGGCGAAGTCTGTGACATGGTTATTGTGGTCGGCGGCGACGGCAGCCTGCTGGGTGCCGCCCGTGCACTGGCGCGGCACAACGTGCCGGTGCTGGGGATCAACCGTGGCAGTTTGGGGTTCCTCACGGATATCCGCCCGGATGACCTCGAAGTCGAAGTGGCCAAGGTGCTCGACGGCCATTACCTGGTGGAAAACCGCTTCCTGCTGCAAGCCGAAGTACGCCGCCACGGCGAGGCCATCGGCCAGGGCGATGCGCTCAACGATGTGGTGCTGCACCCTGGCAAATCCACGCGCATGATCGAGTTCGAGCTGTATATCGACGGCCAGTTCGTGTGCAGCCAAAAGGCTGACGGCCTGATCGTCGCCACGCCGACCGGTTCTACCGCGTACGCACTGTCGGCCGGCGGTCCGATCATGCACCCCAAACTCGATGCCATTGTGATCGTGCCGATGTACCCCCATATGTTGTCCAGTCGGCCAATTGTGGTTGATGGCAACAGTGAGCTGAAAATCGTGGTGTCCAAAGACATGCAGATCTACCCGCAAGTCTCCTGCGACGGGCAGAACCATTTCACCTGCGCCCCCGGTGACACCATCACCGTGAGCAAAAAGGCACAGAAGTTGCGGTTGATCCACCCGCTGGACCACAACTACTACGAAGTGTGCCGCACCAAGCTGGGCTGGGGCAGCCGCTTGGGGGGTGGAGGCGACTGATGCTCGATCCCGCGCGTAGCTACGACCTGATTGGTGACGTGCACGGTTGCGCTCATACCCTTGAGCACTTGCTCGACCGGCTGGGCTACCATAAACAGGCTGGAACCTGGCGCCATCCGACGCGTATGGCGGTGTTCCTCGGCGATATCATCGACCGTGGGCCACGCATCCGTGAGGCGCTGCATATCGTCCACGATATGACCGAGGCCGGCCAGGCGCTGTGCATCATGGGCAACCACGAGTTCAATGCGCTGGGCTGGAGCACGCCGGCGCCGCCGGGCAGTGGCAAGCAGTTCGTGCGCGAGCACAACCCACGCCATGCGCGGTTGATCCACGAAACCCTGACCCAGTTCGAGCACCACCCGGCCGACTGGCACGACTTCCTCGGCTGGTTCTACGACATGCCGCTGTTTGTCGACGCCGGGCGGTTTCGCGTGGTGCATGCGTGTTGGGACGAAGGCTTTATCCAGCCGCTGCGCGCGACCTTCCCGGATGGCTGCATCGACCAGCACTTTTTGCAGGCCGCCGCCGTGCCGGGCAGCTTTGCCTGCAACGCCTTCGACCGCCTGCTGCGCGGCACCGACATGCGCCTGCCGGACGGCCTGACGCTGACCGGTGGCGATGGCCTGACGCGCTCATTTTTCCGCACCAAATTCTGGGAAGACGACCCCAAAACCTACGGCGACATCGTGTTCCAGCCCGATGCACTGCCGGAACCGGTGGCGCGAACGCCGCTTTCGTCTACGGAAAAAAATTCCCTGCTGCGTTATGGCGTCGACGAACCGTTGTTGTTCGTCGGCCATTACTGGCGCAGCGGCAAGCCGGCGCCGATCCGCGACAACCTGGCCTGCCTGGACTACAGCGCGGTGCTTTACGGCAAGCTGGTGGCGTACCGACTGGACCAGGAAACCCGCCTGGATCCGCGTAAATTTGTATGGGTCGACGTTGAGCGGCCTGAGGTCATTGTATGAGTACGGTAGCTGTATTGCGCTTGCCGCTGAGTGTCGACTTGAGTGGTTTCGTCAAACTGCTGCAACGCATGCAAGTGCCCCATCGCGTCAGTGAAGAAGCAGGCGAGCAAGTGTTGTGGGTGCCCGAGAACATCAGCGCCGACGTGCAAGTGTTGTATCAACGCTTTCCCGCCGGTGACCCGGACCAGCAACTGGATATTCCCCAGCAGGCGCCCGTCACGCGGCCAAGCTTTGTTCAGCAGGTGCGTTTCAGTCCAGTGACGGCGCTGGTGCTGCTGGCGAGCATGATCGTTGGCGCGGTGACCTTGTTGGGTGAAAACCTGCAGACCATGAGCTGGCTGACCTTCCTGCCGTTTCACGTGATGGGCGACTACATCCAGTTCACCCCGTTTGCCGAGACCATGGCCTCGGGGCAGTGGTGGCGGCTGGTCACGCCGATGCTGATCCACTTCGGCATCCTGCACCTGGCCATGAATGGCATGTGGTACTGGGAGCTGGGCCGTCGTATCGAGTTGCGCCAGGGCAGTATCAACCTGCTGGGCCTGACCCTGTTGTTCAGCCTGGTGTCCAATTACGCGCAATACGCCTATGGCGGCCCGAGCCTGTTTGGCGGTTTGTCTGGCGTGTTGTATGGCCTGCTCGGGCATTGCTGGATCTTCCAATTGTTGTCGCCTAACCCGGCTTATCGTCTGCCGCGTGGCGTGCTGGCGATGATGCTGATTTGGCTGGTGCTCTGCATGTCGGGGCTGATCTCGATGATCGGTTTCGGCGAAATCGCCAACGCGGCTCACCTGAGCGGCTTGGTCATCGGTTGCCTGACGGGTTTGCTGGGCGGGTTGTACAACCGCCGCAAAGCCTCTATTTGATAAGGAAGAGCCTTATGTCCTCTTTTGCTGAAATGATCGAAAACATCACCCCGGACATCTACGAGAGCCTCAAGCTGGCCGTGGAAATCGGCAAGTGGTCCGATGGCCGCAAGCTCACTGCGGAGCAGCGCGAGCTGTCGCTGCAAGCGGTGATCGCCTGGGAAATCCAGAACCTGCCCGAAGAGCAGCGTACCGGCTACATGGGCCCGCAGGAATGCGCGTCCAAGTCGGCGCCGGTGCCGAACATTCTGTTCAAGTCGGATGCGATCCATTGATTGAAATTGGTCGCGGTGCAGTCAGTAAAATGTCGGCGCAACTCGGTGAGCCGACCGTTCAATACGCATTTCGCCTGGGCGACACCGAGGTGCCGGTCAACCCGTTGATCGGTACCCACGTGCGCCTGGAATACCTCGGTGCCATTCATTGCAGCCATTGCGGCCGCAAGACCAAGACCAGTTTCAGCCAGGGTTATTGCTACCCATGCATGACCAAACTGGCCCAGTGTGACCTGTGCATCATGAGCCCCGAGCGTTGCCATTACGACGCCGGCACCTGCCGTGATCCGGGCTGGGGCGAACAATTCTGCATGACCGACCACGTGGTGTACCTGGCCAACTCGTCGGGCATCAAGGTCGGCATCACCCGTGCCACCCAGTTGCCCACCCGCTGGCTCGACCAGGGCGCCAGCCAGGCGCTGCCGATCATGCGCGTGGCGACCCGTCAGCAATCCGGTTTCGTTGAAGACCTGTTTCGCAGCCAAGTGGCCGATAAAACCAACTGGCGTGCTTTACTCAAGGGCGATGCGCAATCGGTGGATCTCAAGCAGGTACGCGATGAGCTGTTCGCCACCTGCGCCGACGGCCTGCTGGGGTTGCAGGAACGCTTTGGCTTGCAGGCCATCCAACCGGTAACCGACATCGAGCCGATCGAAATTCGTTACCCGGTCGAGCAATACCCGGCCAAGATCGTCAGCTTCAACCTGGACAAGAACCCGATTGCCGAAGGCACGTTGCTGGGGATCAAGGGCCAGTACCTGATCTTCGACACCGGCGTTATCAACATTCGTAAGTACACGGCCTACCAGCTCGCCGTGCATCAGTAAAAAGGATGCTATCCATGCGCACCGAACAACCGAAGATGATTTACCTGAAGGACTATCAGGCGCCGGATTACCTGATCGAAGAAACGCACCTGACCTTCGAGTTGTTCGAGGACCATAGCCTGGTCCATGCGCAGCTGGTGATGCGCCGCAACCCCGAGCGCGGCGCCGGCCTGCCGCCGCTGGTGCTCGATGGCCAGCAGCTGGAGCTGTTGACCGTCAACCTGGGTGACAGGGAACTGACCGAGGCCGACTACCAGTTGACCGACAGCCACCTGACCCTGCACCCGACCTGCGAAACCTTCACGGTCGACACCAGTGTGCGTATCCACCCGGAAACCAACACTGCCCTGGAAGGCCTGTACAAATCCAGCGGCATGTTCTGCACCCAGTGCGAGGCCGAAGGTTTCCGCAAGATCACTTACTACCTCGACCGCCCGGACGTGATGAGCACCTTCACCACCACGGTGATCGCCGAACAACACAGCTACCCGGTGCTGCTCTCCAACGGCAATCCGATTGCCAGTGGCCCCGGCGAAGACGGCCGTCATTGGGCGACCTGGGAAGACCCGTTCAAGAAACCTGCCTACCTGTTTGCATTGGTGGCCGGTGACTTGTGGTGCGTTGAAGACACTTTCACCACCATGACCAATCGTGAAGTGGCGCTGCGCATCTATGTCGAGCCGGAAAACATCGACAAGTGCCAGCACGCCATGACCAGCCTGAAAAAATCCATGCGCTGGGACGAAGAAACCTACGGTCGCGAGTACGACCTCGACATCTTCATGATCGTGGCCGTGAATGACTTCAACATGGGCGCCATGGAGAACAAGGGCCTCAATATTTTCAACTCCAGCGCCGTGCTGGCCCGCGCCGAAACCGCCACCGACGCTGCGCACCAGCGCGTCGAAGCGATTGTTGCTCACGAATACTTTCACAACTGGTCCGGCAACCGCGTGACCTGCCGTGACTGGTTTCAGCTGTCGCTCAAGGAAGGCTTCACCGTGTTCCGTGACTCGGGCTTCTCCGCCGACATGAACTCGGCCACGGTCAAGCGTATTCAGGATGTGGCGTACCTGCGCACCCATCAGTTTGCTGAAGACGCCGGCCCGATGGCCCACGCGGTACGCCCGGACAGCTTTATCGAGATCTCCAACTTCTACACCCTGACCGTGTACGAAAAGGGCTCGGAAGTGGTCGGCATGATCCACACCTTGCTCGGCGCTGAAGGCTTCCGTAAAGGCAGCGACCTGTACTTCGAACGCCATGACGGCCAGGCCGTGACCTGCGACGACTTCATCAAGGCCATGGAAGACGCCAACGGCGCCGACCTCAGCCAGTTCAAGCGCTGGTACAGCCAGGCCGGTACGCCGCGTCTGGCGGTAAGCGAGTCGTTTGATGCCGCAGCCAAAACCTACAGCCTGACGTTCCGTCAAAGCTGCCCGCAAACGCCGGACAAGGTTGAGAAACTGCCGTTCGTGATTCCGGTGGAATTGGGCCTGCTGGACGGGCAGGGCGCCGCTATCGCCTTGCGCCTGGCGGGCGAAGCAGCGGCTGGCGGCACGTCGCGGGTGATTTCGGTGACGCAAGCGGAGCAGACCTTCACCTTCGTCGACATCGCAGAAAAGCCGTTGCCTTCGCTGCTGCGCGGCTTCTCGGCGCCGGTGAAACTGAGCTTCCCGTACAACCGCGACCAACTGATGTTCCTGATGCAGCACGACAGCGATGGCTTCAACCGCTGGGATGCCGGCCAGCAATTGTCGGTGCAGGTGTTGCAGGAGCTGATCGCCCAGCATCAGCAAGGCCAGGCCTTGAAGTTGGACCAGCGTTTGATCGACGCACTGCGCACGGTGCTCAGCGATGAAAGCCTGGACCAGGCCATGGTCGCCGAAATGCTCTCGCTGCCAAGCGAGGCCTACCTCACGGAAATCAGCGAAGTGGCGGATGTGGAGGCCATCCACGCCGCCCGTGAGTACGCCCGCAAGCAACTGGCCGACAACCTGTTCGAAGCGCTGTGGCTGCGTTACCAGGCCAATCGCGAGCTTTCCAAGCAGACGCCTTATGTGGCGGCGGCCGAGCACTTTGCGCGGCGCGCCTTGCAGAACATCGCGCTGTCGTACCTGATGCTCAGCGGCAAGCCTGAAGTGTTGGCCGCAACGCTGGACCAGTTCGACACCAGCGATAACATGACCGAGCGTCTCACGGCATTGGCGGTGCTGGTGAACTCGCCGTTCGAAGCGGAAAAAGCCCAGGCGTTGGCGGTGTTTGCCGAGAACTTCAAGGACAACCCGCTGGTGATGGACCAGTGGTTCAGCGTGCAGGCGGGCAGCACGTTGCCGGGCGGGTTGGAGCGGGTCAAGGCGCTGATGGAGCACTCGGCGTTCAACATCAAGAACCCGAACAAGGTGCGCGCACTGGTGGGTGCATTTGCCGGGCAGAACCTGATCAACTTCCATGCTGCAGACGGCTCGGGTTATCGCTTCCTGGCGGACCTGGTGATCCAGCTCAATGGCTTCAACCCACAGATTGCTTCGCGCCAGTTGGCGCCGTTGACCCGCTGGCGGAAATACGACAGCGCCCGTCAAGCGCTGATGAAGGCGGAACTTGAGCGCATTCGTGCCTCCGGCGAGCTGTCGAGCGATGTATTCGAGGTGGTCAGCAAGAGCCTTGCGTAAACCGCGCGCATAAAAAAACGGCCTGAACAGGCTAATGCCAGTCAATTAAGACATAGCCGGTAATTGTGGCGAGGGAGCTTGCTCCCGTTGGGCGGCGTAGCAGTCCCATGCTTTTAAAGCAAAGAGCAGGGGCTGCTTCGCGCTGGAGCGCCAGCCCGGCCCAGCGGGAGCAAGCTCCCTCGCCACAGGTTACTGGTTGTCAGTTCTCGCGCTCAACTGGCTGGCATTAGCCTGAACAGGCCGTTTTTTTTCGTCTCAAATAACCGGTGGGCGCGGTGTGTCTGCGCCGTGGTCGAGCGCGAAGCGCTCCGAGATAATCCCGTGGGGAACGCCCAATGGAATTGCGCCGGCAGTGTCCAGGCGGGCCACTTGCTCGTTCGCCAGGTCGGCATAGTGGATCTTGCCGGCGCGCACCAAGACATCGAAGCTGCGCAGTATCTCTTCCATCGGCGTGACGTTGTCGCTCATGTGCGCCCAGAGCGGGTCGATGTGATCGGTGTTCAAGCTTTTGAGGCTTTCTTCGACCGCCCGCACCATGTTCTTGCGGTTGTTGCCGAGTTTTGTAATTTATTCGGTCAAGGGTCTTTTTTGCTGCTGACATTTTCTGACAGGGCGCTCTGCTAAGCTGCGGCACTTTTTCCTTTTTCGGCGGGGTCCAAGTGTCGCGTACCACTCGTTTACTCACCTTGTTGCAGGCCCTGCGGGGCAAGAAGCGCCCGGTGACCGCGGCCGTACTGGCTGCGCAGTTGGAAGTCTCCGAGCGCACGCTGTACCGCGATATCGCTGAGCTGACGGCACTCGGCGCGCCGATTTTTGGTGAGGCGGGGGTGGGTTATGTGTTGCGCAGCGGGCTGTTTTTGCCACCATTGATGCTCAACGCCGAGGAAACTGAAGCCATCGTGCTGGGGTTACGCTATGTGGACCAGCGCGGCGACGACGTGCTCAGTCGTGCGGCGGCTAATGCCTTGGCAAAAATTGCCGATGTGCTCGACCCGGTTGCGCAGGAAGCCTTGCGTAACCCCACGCTGCTGCCGGGGCCGCCGGGGTTTGGCTACCCGGAAAATCGCGTACCGCTGAATGTGTTTCGTGAGGCGATTCGCAACCAGGCCAAGCTGCATATCGATTACGCAGACGCCAGCCAAACCCAGAGCCAGCGGTTGATCTGGCCGTTGGCATTGGGGTTTCTCAATGAGGTCCGTGTGATCGTGGCCTGGTGCGAGTTGCGTGGCGCTTACCGTACGTTTCGCACCGACCGGGTGGCCGCAGCTGACGCCCACGGTGAGCGTTACCCTGGCCGGCGCAGCGACCTGCTGCGCGGCTGGCGCAAGTTGATGGAACACAATGATTCGGGACCGTTCACTCCTGACAAAAACTGACACAGGGCTGGCTTAGCATGGCGCCATAAATCACTAAAAAGGAGCTGTGCCATGTCTTTTCCAGCGTTAGCCCCCGCCATTGCAGCCTACATAACCGCGACCAATACCGGCGACACCTCAGCCATTGCCCAGTGCTTTGCCGATGATGCCAACGTATTCGATGAAGGCGATCATCAAGTTGGTCCGACAGCCATTGCCCGCTGGGTTGAAGACACCGGGCGTCGCTATCAGCCTCGTGTTGAAGTGATCAACGTGCAGCATCGCACCGGTAAGGTATTGGTCAGCAACAGGGTCTCCGGCAATTTCCCCGGTAGCCCTTTGGAGCTGCGTTATACCTTCCGCCTGAACGAGCAGGGCAAGATTTCACGGCTGGATATCTCGCTGTAAGTCATACTGGCACGCATGACTTTCGACTCGCCGCTTGCCGCCTACCAGTACGCCATCGCCCAGCAAGGCTTCGTGCCCGACGACGCCCAGTGCCGGGCGGTGCAAGCCCTGCAAACCTGCTTTGAGGCCTTGCACCACGGCCGCTTGCCGATTCCCGGGGTTTACCTGTGGGGGCCAGTGGGCCGGGGCAAGACCTGGCTGATGGACCAGTTCTATCACAGCTTGCGTGTACCTGCGCGGCGCCAGCATTTTCATCACTTCATGGGCTGGGTGCATCAGCGCTCTTTCCAGCTCAGTGGCATCCATGACCCCTTGCAGGCTTTGGCGCGCGAACTCAGCCAGGACGTGCGCGTGTTGTGTTTCGACGAACTGTTCGTCAGCGACATCGGTGATGCGATCATTCTCGGCCGGCTGTTCCAGGTGATGTTCGAGGAGGGCGTGGTCATGGTCTGCACCTCCAACCAACCACCGGACGAGCTGTACGCAGGCGGCTTCAACCGCGAGCGATTCTTGCCGGGTATTGAGGCGCTCAAGCAACATATGCACGTGGTGGCAGTGGACGGTGGTGAAGATCACCGTTTGCATCCAGGTGTGGGGCTGCAGCGCTATTGGGTCAATCAGCCACAAGCGCTCGCCACACTGTTCAAACAGTTAAGCGAAGGCCGGGTGCCCGGCAGCGGCGTGGTCAGCGTCGGGTACCGTTCGATAGTGGCGGTGCAGTCCAGCGACACGGTGCTCTGGTGCCGGTACGCCGATTTGTGCGAGCAACCCTTGGCAGCGATGGACTTTATGCTGCTGTGCGATCGCTACAAGGCGATCCTGCTGGGTGAAGTGCCCAACCTGAGCGCACAAAAACGTCCGGGACGGATTGCCCGTGGCACCGAAGATGGTGTTCAGCGAGTAATGGCCGGTGACCGTGAGTTGCCTGAATTGTCGGTACACGATGACAGTGTGCGGCGCTTCATCGCGCTGGTGGATGAGTGCTACGACCGCAAGGTGCCACTGTTTATCGAGGCCCAGGTGCCGTTGGCAAGTCTTTACACCGAGGGTTATCTGGAGTTTGCGTTCCGGCGCACCTTGAGTCGTTTGCAAGAGATGCAACTGCAGCGGTTCGGCGCCTAGGACAAATCCCAGGCCAGTGGTGCTTGTTGGTGGGCGCAACCTTCGTCATTTCCGTCAGGTATTTGTAGCTAATCTCCTTCATCTGCGACGGGCTCCCCGCTTACAATTGTCTCCTCAAAGGGAACCGATTCCCTTGTTGTCGTGATTGAGGAAGGAAATGGACACCCCAGACATCCTGGTGCTGCAAGCCAGCTACACCAACCCCGTGCATGCCGAAGCCATTGGCCTGGTGCTTAACCATTACGCTGAAGACCCGATGGGTGGCGGTCACACCTTGCCGGCCGATCTGTTGCAGCAACTGCCAGCCGAACTGGCCAAGCGCCCCCACGCGTTCAGCGTACTGGCGTTTGTCGGCGGGGAGCCGGCGGGTCTGATCAATTGCTTTGAAGGTTTTTCGACGTTTGCCTGCCGCCCGCTGATCAACGTGCACGATGTGGTGGTGATGAATCAGTTTCGTGGCCTGGGGCTTAGCCAGAAAATGCTGCTCAAGGTCGAGGAAATTGCCCGCCAGCGCGGTTGCTGCAAGATCACCCTGGAAGTGCTCGAAGGCAATGACGTGGCGCAAGCGGCCTATCGAAAGTTTGGTTTTGATGATTCGATATTTGACCCCGCCCACGGTCGTATGCTGTTCTGGAGCAAACCGCTTTAATCACTGCGCTTAATATAGGCAACATAAAAAAGGCGCCATTAAATGGCGCCAAATTAACCTTTGCCAAAGGAGCGGGTTGGCATAGGGGCATGCAGATTAACTAAAGATTAAATCAGCTGTTAGGCTGTTGTTCAGCGCTGTTTTGTTCGGGCTTTACAGACTTGCCGTCGGCCAGTGCTGTTTTGTCCGTGGTGCCGTGAATTTGCTGCTGGGTGAAGGCGAAGTTGTTGTAAAACTCCTTCGAGCGCTCTGAACCGCCCTCTGCGAAGGCGGCTACGGAGGTCAGGCTCATCAGGCCGGCAAGCATTAAGGTCGAAAGTTTCATGGCAGTATTCCCATTAAGAGTGAGTGGTGTTCGATCGCTCCGTGATCCGATTCATGGAGCGACTATGGGGCTGTCTTATTAAGTGGGAATTAACATGGAACGGCCCCGAAGTTAACGTTTTTGTTAACTTCGGGGATGCAGTTTATAGCCGCCAATCCAGTGCCAGTGTGATGGAGCGTGGGTCTCCCCAATACACGCCATTATAAAAACCGACGCGTTCGTAATATTTTTTATCAAATAGATTGTTGACGTTAACTGACGCCGAAACGTGTTCGTCGAATTGATAGCGCGACATCAGGTTGACCACGGTGTAGGCCTGCTGGGTGATCTTGGTGCTTTCGGTGATCAGCCGGCCGTCACTGTCCCGGCCACCGGTAGGGCGTGGGGCAAATTTGTAGAAATCGCTCTGCCAGTTAACCGCGCCACCTACGGTCAACCCGCGCCATTGGCCCGGCAGGCGATAGGCCGTCGATAGTTTCAACAGGTTGAGTGGCTGGTCGGTGTTGTTGCGCTGTTTATCACCATTGACCGAGTGGGTGTAGGTGTAGCCTGCTGTCAGGTTCCAGTCTGGCAGGACCTCGCCCGATGCTTCCACCTCAAAGCCCTGGACCTTGTTGCCTTTGCCGCCCGACTTGTAGAACTGCTCGCGCGTGACCGGATCCGGCGGTGCGCTGTTATCGAGTTCGGCGACGTTATCCTGGGTGCTCCAAAAGTACGCGGTGGCCAGGTTCAGGCGCTCATTGAGCAGGCTGCCCTTGAGCCCGACTTCGTAGTTGCTGCCCACCACCGGCTCCAGGTACTTCTTGCTGGAATCGCGCTCATCCTGAGGGTTGAAGATATCGGTGTAGCTGGCATACACGGTGTACTCGGGGGTGATGTCGTAGAGCAGCCCCGCATACGGCGTCCACATATCGTTGTGGGTCTGGCGAGTTTTGCTCGATTGAGTCAGTTGGTTATTGTCGTTGTACTGCGGCGAGACGCTTTCGATTTCCCAACTGCCATAGCGGCCGCCGAGTACAGCGTGCAGTTGGTCGGTGAGGCTCAGGCGCGTAGCCAGGTAACGGGCTTTCTGTTTTTTGCTGCTGTGTTCGCCTTTGAGGCCGGTGGTGCGGTCGGGGAACTTGGGGATACCGCCCATGTGCCGCCAGTCCTGAATGTCTTCATAACCTTCGGGTGTGCTGTAGCGCTGAAACGGCGATGAGTCTCGCTGCTCGGATTCGCCATACCCTGCCATCAGCTCATGTTCACGGCCAAACAATGAATAGGTCCCGGCAAGGTTGAAGTCCACCACGTCCATTTTCGATGTACCGACCATCTGGTTGGTCCAGGCGTTCATGCCGCTGCCATCCGGGTTGGGGTAGCCGGCGCCGCCGTAGTACACCTTGCCATCAGTATCACTCTGGCGATGGGTGTAGGCCGCCTTGAGGCGCCAGTCAGCGGACAGTTTATGGTCGATAGAGGCGAAGGTGGTCTTGTCTTTGAGTGGCCAGGAACTCCAGTCGGCAGCCATGTTGGCCGAGCGTGACAGTCGCGCCTTGCTGCCATCGCTGTTCCAGTAGGGCAGGGTGCCCCAAGAGGTGCCTTGCACATGTTTGTTCTGATAGTCCAAGCCTACGGCGACCACGGTGTCGTCGGTCAGGTCGCCTTCGAGGATGCCGTAGCCGACCTCCCGTTGCATGGCGTAATTGTCGCGATAGGACTGGCTGTCGCGATAGGCAAGTACCGTGCGTCCACGCAGTCGCCCATCAAACGCCAGGGGGCCGCCCACATCAACGTAGCTGTAGTAGTTGTCATGGCTGGCGCCGCTGACGCCGGCCCTGGCTTGCCAGTCTGCGGTTGGGCGCTTGCGGATCATGTTGACCGTGGCCGACGGGTCACCCGCGCCGGTGGTCAGTCCGGTGGCACCGCGCACCACCTCGATGCGGTCGTAGATGATGGTGTCGGCATCCGGCTTCATGCGCCCGTAGGTGCTGAGCATGCCGTCGACCTGGTAGTTGCTGATCGAGTAGCCGCGGGAAGAGTAGCCGACCCGATCCGAGTCCAGGTGTTGCACCGTTATGCCTGTGGTCTGGCGCAGCACGTCAGTCAGGGTATTGAGGTTGAAGTCATCCATCTGCTGACGGGTGATCACCGAAACCGATTGCGGGGTTTCCTTGATCGACAGGTTCAGCTTGGTGGCGGTGTTCATCGAGCCGGTGGTGTAGGCCCCGGTGTGTTCGGTGGTCGCGCCCAGGCCTTCGGCGGTGATGCTGGTGGCACCCAGCTCAAAGGGGCGTGGCGGGGCAGGCTCGGGGTCGGTTTCAGCCCGCAGGTCCGGGCTCAGCGCGACGCTGAACAGGCCAAGGGTGAGGGTCATGGAACGGGTAAAGGGCGCGAACATCGCGGCAGACTCCTTGTCGTCTTTGCGGCCTTCTCATTAAGAGAAGGCCTTGGCTCAAAGACGAAAGGGCGCGCGGAACTTTAGGCTTAAACGAGAATGATTGTTATCTTTCTGTTACAAGGCTCACGCTATTTAGCAACCACTTCGGAGGCGTCTGACTTCTTCGGTTTGATCAGACTGAAATCAATCAAACCCTTTTTCTGGCCGATGTAAGGGTCACCAATCAGCAACGGGCGTGGCTTGAAGGTGTCGTTCACCAGGCTCTTGCTGCGGTCCCATTCATCGAAGCTCAGCCCGGCCAGGTCGGCCCAGGTGTGGATCAACTGCGAGCTGCTGTAAGGCCGCTGCAAATCGCTGGCAAAGCTCCAGTCATGGGTTTCGCGCCATTTCGGCGAGGCGTAGGCCATGAACGGGATGGTGTACATCGGCGCCGTCGGTTTGCCTTCGTTACGGCCCAGGGTACTGTGGCCGGCCGAGTCGAACACATCTTCGCCGTGGTCCGAGAGGTACAGCAGGAAGCCGTTCGGGTCGGTCTTGGCGTAATCCTTGATCAGGCTCGACACCACGAAATCGTTGTACAGCACCGCATTGTCGTAGCTGTTGTAGGTCGGCAACTGATCATCGCTGATGCCGGCCGGTACGCCCTGGCGATCGGTGAACTTGTCGAAGGTTGGCGGGTAACGGTACTGGTAGCTCATGTGAGTGCCCAGCAGGTGCACCACGATGAACTTGCGCTCGGCGGGGTCGGCCAGGGCCTTGGCGAACGGTGCCAGCACGTCGCCGTCGTATTGGCGGGCGTTCTGGTTGCGGTTGTTGTTGAGGTACACCTGCTCGTCAGCCTGCTCGGAAAAGGTCGTGAGCATGGTGTTGCGCTTGGTCATGGTCTGCTGGTTGGTGATCCAGTAGGTCTTGTAGCCGGCCTGTTTCATCACGCTGACGATCGAGGGCGTCTTCAGGTACAGGTCCGGGTTCTCTTCGTCGGCAAACGTCAGCACCTGCTGCAGTGCTTCGATGGTGTAGGGCCGCGGAGTAATGACGTTGTCGAACACCGCCAATTGGTCGCGCAGCTTGTCCAGTTCCGGCGTGGTGTTGCGCGGGTAGCCATAGAGGCTCATGCGCTGACGGTTGGTGGATTCGCCGATTACCAGCACCAGGGTCGACGGCTGGTCGGCCATGGTGTCCTTGAGGTTCTTCAAGGGCGGGATCTTGCTGGCGCTGGTGAGCATGCCCTGCATGCTGTTGAGCTGTTCGGTGTAGCGGCGGTAGGCAACGATCATCTGCCATGGCACGGCCGGTTCGACGCGGCTTTCGAAACCGTCGATGGCCAGTTCCATGGTCGGGTTGGTTGCAATCTGCTTGACCAGCGGGTAACCGATAACGGCCAGCACAATGGCGGTGGCTGCCAGCAGCGCCTGGCCACGCGGCAGGTAAACCGGGCGCAGGCGGGTCCACAGGAATACGGCTACTGCGGTATGGGCGATGAATGCCAGCACGATCCACCAGGCGAAGTACTGGGTCGCGTATTCGCCGGCTTCAGAGATGTTCGACTCGAACATGATGAAGATGACGCTTTGCGAGAATTCCTGCTGGTAAATGAAGAAATAACCCAGGCTGGCCATCGAGCACGCCCACAGCACCACGCCGATCAAGCCCGCGAGCAAGCGCGTGCGCTTTGGGAACAGCAGCATCGGCGCGAGCCAGAACGCGCTCAGGAAGAAGGCTTGGCGAAAACCACTGAAACCGGAGGTGCCGGTCAGCTGGATCAGGAGTTGGGTAATACCCGAGAAATACCAGAAAAACAGGAACAACCAGCCAAGACCGGCCCAATCAAAGCCTTTCGCAGACTTGGTGCTGCGTTTGAACATCGCCATCCAGTACTCCAACCCGATAATTGCTCAGTCGCTGCGCAGGAATGCGCGCGACAGTGGGCCGCCGCGTGTGCGTGGCCCTATTCGGCGGGAGTATCGGGAGGAGGATGTGAAAACTTCGTGAGTTATTTCTGAAGGCTTTGTTCAGCTCAGGTTCAGCAAAGTGCAGGCTGGGTGCCGGATGCCTGATTGACCTGTGCTTGAAGGTGTGCGCGCAGACGCAGAACCTCCTGCTGCAGTTGATCGCGTTCTTCTTTTAATTGGCGCAATTCATCGCGACGCACGCTCACGTAGAGGGTCTGTGGCGCTCGGGTCATCTGTGCTGTGCTCATTGCTTACCTCGCAAATAGCCGGTAGATCGCGGTGCCGGAACGCGTCAATCGAGGTTCTCGGCAACAGTCGAAAGCAATTCTGAATTCTTTTTCGGGGCAATGGAACTTTTTTATTTTTGGTGGTCGCTGTGACTTTTTCAGCGGTGATGCTGAAACGATGGCGTTTTTTTGTCATGAAACTACACCGATCCGCTCTGGACTAACCCTCATTAGCCTCATTGCGCTATAAACTATGTCACACATTTATTTAGTAGTTAGGAGCATCAGCACATGCAACTGGGGATTATCGGACTAGGCCGCATGGGCGGTAACATTGCGCGGCGCCTGATGCTCAATGGGCATACCACCGTTGTTTACGACCGTAACGAAGCATTCGTCAAAGGCTTGAGCGAGGAGGGCGCCACCGGCGTCGCCGACCTGAAGGCCCTGGTAGCCGGGCTGCAAAAGCCGCGCGCTGTGTGGGTGATGTTGCCGGCAGGCGCGCCCACCGAAGACACCATTAATACGCTCAGTGAGTTGCTCGAAGACGGTGACGTGATCATCGATGGCGGCAACACCATGTACAAAGATGACATTCGCCGAGCCAAGGCCTTGTCGGAAAAAGGCCTGCATTACGTTGACGTCGGCACCTCCGGCGGCGTCTGGGGCCTGGAGCGCGGTTACTGCATGATGATCGGCGGCGACGTCGAGACCGTGCAGCGCCTCGACCCGATTTTCGCCAGCCTGGCACCGGGCCTGGGCAGCATCCCGCGCACCAAGGACCGTTCGGCCTCTGCCGACAGCCGTGCCGAACACGGTTACATCCATGCAGGCCCAGCCGGTTCCGGGCACTTCGTGAAGATGATCCACAACGGCATCGAGTACGGGATGATGCAGGCCTTTGCTGAAGGCTTCGACATCCTCAAGACCAAAAACTCGGAGAACCTGCCGGAGCACGAGCGCTTCGACCTCAATGTTGCCGATATCGCCGAAGTCTGGCGCCGTGGCAGCGTGGTCTCGTCCTGGTTGCTGGACCTGACCGCCGACGCGTTGGCCACCGACCCGAAACTCGATGGCTACTCCGGTTCCGTGGCCGACAGTGGCGAAGGCCGCTGGACCATCGAAGCCGCCATGGAGCAAGCCGTGCCGGTACCGGTGCTGTCCACCTCGTTGTTCGCCCGCTTCCGTTCCCGTCAGCAGAGCACCTACGGTGACAAAATGCTGTCTGCCATGCGCTTCGGCTTTGGTGGCCATGTGGAGACTTCCAAAAAATGACCGCTAACGGCAAGAAACCCAAGGCCGAACCCGCTCCACCCACTACCTTGTTTCTGTTTGGCGCCCATGGCGACCTGGTCAAGCGCCTGCTCATGCCGGCGCTGTACAACCTGAGTCGTGACGGGCTGCTGGGCGACGGCCTGCGCATTGTCGGCGTTGACCACAACGCTATCAGTGATGCCGACTTCGCCAAGAAACTCGAAGACTTCATTCGCACCGAGGCCGCGAGCAAAGTCCGGGGCAATGCCGAAAACGCCCTGGACCCCGCGTTATGGGCGCAGTTGGCCAAAGGCATCAGCTACGTCGAGGGCGATTTCCTCGACGACAGCACCTACGCCGACATCGGCAAGAAGATCGCCGACAGCGGCACCGGTAACGCGGTGTTCTACCTGGCGACTGCACCGCGCTTCTTCGGTGAAGTGGCGCAGCGCCTGGGCAGTGCCGGCTTGCTCAACGAGACCGATGATGGTTTCCGTCGTGTGGTGATCGAAAAACCTTTCGGGTCGGACCTTGCCACCGCCGAAGCGCTGAACGCGTGCCTGCTCAAGGTGATGAGCGAGAAGCAGATCTATCGCATCGACCATTACCTGGGCAAGGAGACGGTGCAGAACATCCTGATCAGCCGTTTCTCCAACGTGCTGTTCGAAGCGTTCTGGAACAACCATTACATCGACCACGTGCAAATCACTGCGGCGGAAACCGTCGGCGTCGAAACGCGGGGTAACTTCTTCGAGAAAACCGGCACCCTGCGCGACATGGTCCCCAACCACCTGTTCCAGCTCCTGGCGATGGTCGCCATGGAGCCGCCGGCGGCGTTTGGCGCTGATGCGGTGCGCGGTGAAAAGGCCAAGGTAGTGGGTGCGATCCGCCCGTGGTCGTTGGAAGATGCGCGCGCCAACTCGGTACGCGGCCAATACAGCGCTGGCGAAATCGGCGGCAAGTCGTTGCCCGGTTATCGTGAAGAAGCCAACGTTGCGCCTGATAGCAGCACTGAGACGTTTGTCGCCCTCAAGGTGATGATCGACAACTGGCGTTGGGTCGGCGTGCCGTTCTACCTGCGTACTGGCAAGCGCATGAGCATCCGTGACACCGAAATCGTGATCTGCTTCAAGCACGCGCCGTATGCGCAGTTCCGCGACACGGATGTGGATGAGCTTAAGCCCACCTACCTTAAAATCCAGATCCAGCCAAACGAAGGTATGTGGTTCGACCTGTTGGCCAAAAAACCCGGGCCGGCCCTGGAAATGGCCAATATCGAGTTGGGTTTCGACTACAAGGACTTCTTCGAAATGCAGCCGTCGACCGGGTATGAAACCTTGATCTACGACTGCATGACCGGCGACCAGACCTTGTTCCAGCGCGCCGACAACATCGAAAATGGCTGGCGTGCGGTGCAGCCGTTCCTGGATGCCTGGAAGCAGGATGACGCGATTCAGGCTTACAAGGCCGGAGAAGACGGCCCCGCGGCCGCCGACGAGTTGCTGGCCCGCGATGGTCGCACCTGGCATAGCCTCGGATGAGTGATGCAGCGATTCATCCCATCCAGTTGGTGCTCAGTGATGTAGACGGGACCTTGTTGCATCCTGACCATAGCCTTAGCCAGCGCACTGCCGATACTGTCCGCGCGTTGCGTGACGCCGGGGTATTTTTCAGCCTGGCCAGCGGGCGGCCGCCCAAGGCCATGCTGCACCTTATCGAAACGTTTGGTATTGATGTGCCGGTCGCGGGTTTTAATGGCGGCACGTTGATCAACCCGGATGGCAGCATCCTGGTTGCCCATCATCTGCCGGCAGAGGCGGCGTCGGTGACACTGGCGCTGTTTTCGGCCGAACCGGATGTGGAAGTCTGGGTGTTCGCTGACGGCGATTGGCTGCGCCGTGATCCGCCTGGGCCGATGATGCAGCGTGAAGCCGATGGCTTGGGCTACGGGCCGGTGGTGGTGGAGAGTTTTGAGCCGTACCTGGACCGGGTCGACAAGATCGTTGCTGCCAGCAACAACACGCAGTTATTGGTGGAGCTGGAAGCGCAGTTGCAGCCCAAGGTGCAGGGCCTGGCGCAGGTATCACGCTCGCAGCCGGTGTACCTGGATGTCACGGCCATGCTCGCCAACAAGGGCGAGGCCTTGAAAACCTTGGCCGCGCACCTTGGTGTGCGCATGGAACAAACGGCAGCTATCGGCGACGGCGGCAATGACCCGGCGATGTTTGCAGTGGCGGGTTTGTCGATTGCGATGGGGCAGGCGGAAGAAACGGTCAAGCGCCAAGCCAGTGTTGTGACCGGCAGCAATGTCGAGGACGGCGCAGCTGAAGCGATCGAGCGCTTTATTCTCGTACCGCGATAAGCCGCTTACGTTGTGATGCTCAACTTCCGATCATTGTTATGCAATGATCGGAAGTTACTGCCGCGTCTTACTTGGGCATGGTCCACGACAACAACTGATGGCCATCTTTGTCGAGTTCGGCACGCGCCTGCAACAACAAATCCTCAAGTTGAGTCGGATCGGTATAAGTACTCGAAGACAGCTGTTTGCTGCCGATGCGGGTATTGGTACGGTCGATGACGCTCAGGCTGAGGGCGCCGTTGCCATCGTGCCAGGCCACGCACTGAAAGGGCTGGAAGGCACGGTCTGCGATCAAAAGAGCTTCGTTGATGCGGAGCGGGGCGTTCATGTGGGTCTTCTCTCTAAATGCCCAGTCATTTAAGTACCGTCGGTTGGGCGAGCCAGACGGTGAGTTACTTGTACTGATGCACGATGGCAGGGTACGGGTCACATCTTAGATCAAGAAATTTCAACTTTTCGTGATTGGCGTCATGTAAGCGGCTGTTTTGAAAGCGCATTGAGTGTGGCGGTCGCGCCTGATTTTTTGGCCCCAGCGACGCAGAGATGGCTTTGTGCCCAGACTTATAGCGAAATAATACAAAGGCTGTGTCAATAACTTGCTAGTGTTAGCGCCAGGCCGCACAAACCGTTGTTTATAAATAACTTTAACAATTTTGGCGCCAAGGAATAGTCATGGTTGTTACACCTGTCCAACGACGCTTGCTTGTAGTCGACCCGTGCGACGACTGCCACCAGCTATTGCCTGGTTTGCACAGTGCGGGGTGGGAAGTGGACAGCTGCACGCTCGGCGCCGTAGGCGACAGGTCGTGCGATGTGGGGCTGTTGCGCCTGCAGCCCTATCACCTGGAGCGCCCGGAGGCCGTCAAGGAATTGATCAGCCGCAGCGGCACCGAATGGATCGCGGTGCTCAGCCAGGATGTACTACGCCTGCAAAATGTCGGTGATTTTGTCTGTGAATGGTTTTTTGACTTCCACACTTTGCCGTTTGATGTGGCACGCGTGCAGGTAACGCTGGGGCGTGCATTCGGCATGGCCCGCTTGCGCGGCAAGGGCCACACACTGATCGACGCGCAGGAACACGAGCTGCTGGGCGACAGCCGGCCCATTCGTGAGCTGCGCAAATTACTCGCCAAGCTGGCACCTACAGAGTCGCCGGTGCTGATTCGCGGCGACAGCGGCACCGGCAAAGAGCTGGTGGCCAAGACCCTGCATCGCCAATCCCAGCGTCATGCCAAGCCCTTTGTCGCGATCAACTGCGGTGCCATTCCCGAGCACCTGATCCAGTCCGAACTGTTCGGCCATGAAAAAGGTGCGTTCACCGGCGCGCATCAGCGCAAGGTCGGGCGTATCGAAGCGGCCCACGGTGGCACGTTGTTTCTCGATGAGATCGGCGACTTGCCAATGGAACTGCAAGCCAACTTGCTGCGTTTCCTGCAGGAAAAGCAGATCGAGCGCGTCGGTGGCAGCCAGCCCATCCCGGTGGATGTGCGGGTGCTGGCGGCGACACACGTGGACCTGGAAGCGGCGGTTGAGAAGGGCACCTTTCGCGAAGACTTGTATTACCGGCTTAATGTCTTGCAGGTGGTAACCGCGCCGCTGCGCGAGCGGCACGGCGACGTTGCGATGCTGGCCAACCATTTCTCACGTTTCTACAGCCAGGAAACCGGGCGCAGGCCGCGCAGTTTCAGCGAGGATGCTCTGGTTGCTCTGGGCCAACACCCGTGGCCGGGCAACGTGCGCGAATTGGCGAACCGCGTGCGCCGTGGCCTGGTATTGGCAGAAGGGCGTCAGATCGAAGCCGGTGACCTGGGGTTGCAGTGCGAGCAGGCAATTGCGCCACCGATGGCTACACTGGAAGATTACAAGCACCGCGCTGAACGCCAGGCGTTGTGCGATGTGCTCAACCGGCACAGCGATAACATGAGTATCGCGGCCCGCGTGTTGGGCGTGTCCCGGCCGACGTTCTACCGGTTGCTGCACAAACACCAGATCCGCTAGGGCGGGTAAACCGAAAAGCCCCGCAACGACCCTTATCGTTGCGGGGCTTTTCCTTGCTGCCTGATCGTTCCCACGCTCCGCGTGGGAATGCCGCCAGGGACGCTCCGCGTCCCACTACTGCTAAAAGTAATACGGGAATTTCAGGCTGAACGTAAAGTCCGGCGCATCATCGGTCATCCCAATCGACAGGTTCGGTACGATCGTCAGGTTATCCGACGCCGCAATCGTCATGCCGACGTTGAAATACCCGGCGTTGGCATCGCTGGACACCACCGATTGCCAGTCCTGGCCGCTCTGCTTGACCTTGCTTTTACGTTGCACCAGGTCAGACACCGAGAACGACATGCTCATCTTCTCATTGAGCGCGAAGGCCACCCCGACACCGAGTTGGAAGCTGTCACCCAGGCTGACTTTGCCAGGGATCTTCTGATTGAGATTGGGGCTGATATCGCTGAACGAGTCTTCGAAGTTATGGGTGTAGGAGAGCGAGCCGAACAGCACGGCGGGGTCGAACGTCTTGACCAGCGAAATACCTGGCGTGACCGACCACACCCCGTTGCCGGTCGGCAGGCTTTCCGGCACGGCGAGGTTGTTATTGCTGGCTTGCTCGATCAGCTTGATGCCATAGGGTTCCTTGCCGGTCGGTGCCTTGACCCGCAACGACACCACCGCATCCGGCAGGCTGGCGCTCTCATCGAGGAATTTATAGGCGATGCCGAAGTTGACATCACCAATGGTTGGGTCGCGGCTGACTGAGGCTTCCGACGTATTCTTGGCATCGCCGCCGGCGCCACCGGACTGGTAGGTCGCTTCGCGATACACCACCGGCACGTTCAGGTCGAACTGCCAACGGTTGTCCAGGTTGTAGCGGCCGGTGAGGTCCAGGGTCCAGCTGTCCGACTTGATCCGGTCCAGGTTGATATTGCCCAGGAAGATCGAGTCCAACGCCAGAAAGCCGTTGAGTGACAATTGGCGCGCGTCGTAGCGGGCATAGGTGAGTCCGGTTTCAAAGCTGAACTTGCCATTGCCAAAAAAGCCGCTGGCCTCGTTGTACAAGTTGCTCACACTTTGTGCCGGGGCGGAATCGTCCTTCAGGCTTTGCCCGTACGAGCTGTTACCGGCTGCACCGCCGGACGCTGCGCCCGCGCCGACGCCGGCCACTGTCGTACCGCCTTTCTGGAAGTCGGCAGGCGACTTGGCCAGGCGTTTGGGCGTAGGTGTTGCGGGCTGATCTTCCACTTGCCTTACGCGTTGCTCCAATACGGCCAGTGCTTTTTGCTGCACTTCATAACGTTGCTTGAGCTCCAGCAGTTCCTGCTTCAGTGTTTCGATATCGGTATCCGGCGCGGCGTACAGCACCGAAGCGGGTAGGAGCGTACTCAAACAAATCACGGCACGTAACGATAAAGATCGATGCATGAAATAAGCCGTCCCTTTCTAATGCGTAAGTGTCGAGGCTCAGCGTAGTTCAATAACCGGAGGGGCGTAGGCCTTTGAGTTGATCCAGGTTCAGGTTCTGCGTGATGTTGTTCAAACCGTTGTTGCCCATGACCACATTAAGTTGGGTCATATTGTTCACGAAGTTGCTGTTGCCCTGAATAACCGTGCCTTGCAGCACATTACCGGCACCGATTTGCTGCACCACATTGCCCTGATTGTTATTGGCCTGGAGCGCCATTTGCAGGCCACCGTTTTTAGCCGTGACCGTCACTTGGCCGGCGGCTGTGCCTCCGGTGATCGGCTGGCCGGCAATCAATGCCTGACCCGACTGCACGTAGTTGGCGGGCGCCAGGCCGTTTTTCGTCACGTTGATATCCACGCCGTTGTTGGCCGTGTTGCCATCGCCCGCTGCGCGCACGCTTTGCGTGACACCCTGGCCGGTGCCGAGGCCGGCGCCGCCGACGACGGTGCCCTTGCCGTCAGGCTGTTTGATCACGCCGGTGCCGTCGTTACCGGTGATTTGCACGTAGAATTGCGGGGTGACGGTGGAAGCGTTGACTTGCATGTCGGCGGTGCCGGTCACGGTCGCGCCGGCGGCATTGGTCCAGGTGCTGCTCATCACAATGCCAAAGCTGATAATCCGCCCGGGCATCACATAGCGCCCGCGCAACTCGGCCATTTCCGCGTCCTTGAGCTCGATCGGCTTAAATGCCGAAGAAGCATAGGCAGGTGCTGCGGCTGCCAGGCACATGACCGTCAGCCAGCGTCGAGTGTTCATCGTTTGCTCCTGGAGCGTCCTGCTCCTTATTGCGCTTCTAGAAGAAGTCGCTCTGGATAAAACCGAAGTCCATCAATTCACTGTCGCGTACCGGGCTGAACTCGTTGAACTGGTTCTTGGCCGTCAGCGGCGCACGGGGTGTGAGCAAGGCGTTGGCCTTGTCGTAACCCTCACCGATCACCGCGAACACGATGCCGTTCCAGCCCTTGACGAAATCGTTCTTGGCATAGCGCTTGTTGCCCAGCACGGGGTCGCCGATATACACCCAGTCTTTGTCGGCCCGTTGCAGCACGACAAAGTGCTTGTAGCCACGAATGTCCAGCAACACCACCACCGGCACTTTCACGGTGACGAGTACCTCAGGCGTAATCCGGTAGCCCTTGGCGCGCATGTGGATGCTTTCCAGGTAGCGCTTCATGTCGAGCATCGAGAAGCCTTGGGTGCGCACCAGGTTCTGGTCGGCATTGACCAGCATGCCCTTGATCACGTGGTCTTCATCCACGTCCATCCAATAGGCTTGGCGCAGGATGGTTGCCAGCGCGGCGGCGCCGCAGCTGAAATCGGTTTTTTGTTCCACCAGGTTGGCGAATTTGCGCTCGCGGATGCTTTCGACCTTCTTGTACACCACCGCGCCGTTTGGCATGACAACGGCCATTTGCGCCGCCCAGGTCGGGCCGGTGAGTGCGAACAAGAGGAGGGCAGCTGTGAGGCGCATGATCGTATGACCTGCTGGACACTGGAAATAAAAAGGGCCTTGTTGCCAAGGCCCGATCTGAATCAGAAGCGAGTGATTGCTACGTTGTTCTGACCTTGGTTGTTGCTGCCCGACAGAACGTTGGAGTTCGACACCCCAGAGCTGTAGTTCATCGAGTTGTTCACGCTGGCGTTGTTGACCACCGGTTTGGTGCTGCCCCAGCCGTGGCCGCTGGCCAGGTTGAGGGTCAGGTTGCCCGACACATCCTGCACGCCAGTGACGGCTGCAGCACCGCTGTCGCCATTACCCGAGGCAATTGCAACGCTGTTGCTGCCTTGGTTGGAGGTGCCCGATGCGGCGTTCAACTGAATCACGCCTGAAGCGTGGTTGCCGCTGTCGTTAAGGGAAGCGTTGTTTCTAGTGCCGCTGTTGGCCACAAAGTTACCGGTGTTCGATTGAGCGGTACCGGTGGCGGCGAATACGAAATCCGCATCCCCGGAAACGATGGCAACGTCGTTTTTGCCTTGGTTGTTGTCGCCGCTCAGCACGTTGCCGTTGGCCACGCCACTGATGTTGTTGTAGGAATCATTGGCCGAGGCGTTGTTTTTGGTTTTGTCATTAAGTACCACGTTGCCATGGTTGCTCTGACCGTCCTGTGTGGTCGCAGCAGCCGTGGTAGGCGCGTGATAACCGCCCGCTTGAGCAGCAACAGCCATGAGCGCAGCGAGAGCAAAAGCCAGTGGTTTAAGAGCCATTGAAGTTTTCATGGTGTATCTCCTTGCTTCTAATTAGTTGGTTAAGTGTTGGTACGGTCTAGCTATGGACTCAGCTCCATCAGTTGAGTCGTAAGTTCAGGGTGTTAGCCACTCGGTTCCCCACCCCGGCGCTCTGGTTGACCTGAACCACTCCACGGCTGCCGGTGAAGGCCTGGTCGCTGGTAACGACCTGGCGGCTGCCAGTGGTAGGGGTCAACCCTGAGTCGGTTGCAAGCGCAACGTTTTGTTGCGACATGACGCTGTCGTCGATGCTTTGCGGGCCAGCACTCACGCTGATGCGCACGGCATTGATCATCTGGTTCTGGGCCCCGGCGGACTGGTTGACACTCAGTGCACCGTTGCCATTACTGAAGGAGTTGCCCTGGATCGCAGCATTGGCGTTCAGGGAGCGGTCGGTGGGCGCGCCGCTGATTTTTTGCGTGACGGCGATGTTCGCCCGGGCATTGTGGCCCACCGCAATAGCGACGTTGTTGCTCAGTTGTTGCTGGTCACCCGCGGCCTGGTTGATCGTCACCACACCGTTGTACTGCTGGCCCGAGTTATCAATGGTTGCGTTGTTATTGCTGTCGGCCATCGCCGCTGTGCAACCGAGCGCTGCTAGAAGCATCCAGGAGTGGTTCATTTCATTGCTCCCCCCACCATGCCGCTGATGTTGTTCAGAGGGGCGAGCCCGCTGGATATCGCACCGTTGACCGTGCCTGCAATACCGCTGCCGCTACTGCCGTGGGCGGCTGCTCCCGCTGCGCCGAGGTTGTTGGCGCCACCGAGCGAGTTCAAACCGGTAATGTCACCGTTTGGCATGATGCTGCGCGTAATGCTGGAACCGCTGCTGATACCGGCAATGTCGTTATCGCTCAGCTCATGGTTCATGGCGCGATTGACTTGGGCCGATGGGTTGGCATTCACGGTATTGGGGTAGGGGTCTTGGCCGCGTGAGCGACCGATTGCATAAGGTTGAACCTGGCGTTCAACCACGATCACACCATCACCGGCCGCAAGCACTGGAACGCTCACGCTGGCACTCAGTGCACAGCTGATCAGCAGGAGGCTCAGTGAGCCCTTATTGTGTGTGTCCATGGCAGTGTTCCTTGTTCTTCACGCTGACCCTAAACAGCGTTATCAGGAACAGAGCAGAACGCGTGCCGCTTTTTATTTATTGTTTATATTCAGAGGGTTGGAGATAAAACGAGGCAAAGTGATGGCGGTGCTGTTTCAGGGTTGAAACAGTGTCGCCGTCAAGGGGCATGCCCGGCCCCGCCTCAAGGGTGTCTCAGCGATGTAACACTGCGCGTGACAAAGCCATGAATGCGCACCGGGCGGGCGATTCAAGCGAGGGAGGTGTTTCAAAAATGGACACTTGGGCGCGAGCAAACTCGCCGTTGCCGGCTGGCAGACTCAGCCCTTGGGGGCTTTACGCGGTATGGAATTGAGGACCGTGTTGCCGTCCTGGTTCTGGGTCAGGTAGACCGGCAGTACCTTGGGCAGGGAAGGCACGAGGTTGTTGACCTCGTTGATGTTGTAGATGCCGCCGATGCGAATCGCCCCGGTACTGGCATCTGCCAGCATCACCGGTTTGTTCAGGTAGCGGTTGATCAGCGGCAACGCGTCCGTCAGGGCCAGGTTGTCGAGTACCAGTTTGCCCTGGCGCCAGGCCAGGGTCGAATCATTGGGGTTAATCGCAGCGATTTGCGGGGTGGCATCGCCCAGGTTGTAAGTGGCCTGCATGCCTGGGGTAAGGGGCACGCTGGCGTGCTGCTTGTCACTGGAAATCTGCACCGAGCCTTCAAGCAACATCACCCGCACCTGGTCTTCATATTTCCAGACGTTGAACTGAGTGCCGGTCACCCGAACCTGGCCTTCGCCCGCCTTGACGATAAACGGGTGAAGGCGGTCATGGGTGACTTTGAAAAACGCTTCGCCCTTGTTCAAGGTCACGCGGCGTTCATCCTTGTAATGGCTGTAGACCAGTTCGGTGCCCAGGTTCAATTCAACCTGGCTGCCGTCGCCGAGGGTGACTTTGCGCAAGCCCGTGTCGGCTTCGAAATGCTCATAGGAACTGGGCAACCAGCCCGCTTCCCAGCCGGTAAAGGCGGCCAGCGGCAGGGCGGCGAGGCATATCGCGGCGGCCACCGCGTAAGTGCGCAAGCGGCTGCGCGGTTTTAACGGCAGCACAACCGCAGCAGGTTCGCTGCGTGGCAGGTGGTCAGCCACGTCCCAGATTTCCAGCATGGCCGCATACTCAAAGGCATGCAGCGGATGGGCGTCGTGCCATTGTTCAAAAGCCCGACGCTCGCCCGCCGAGCAATCACTGGCATGCAGGCGCATGCACCAATGCGCGGCGGCATCGGTGATCGCGTCATAGTCGTCTTCTGAAAGGGGCTGTTGAGTCATTAAACCGTCCTGATTTCCCACATTCTAACCTCCCAAGGCGGATGGCGAGAACAGCCGTCATGGCGATTGCACATCAATTGGAACTTATTCTCGTTTGGAAACATCAGAAAACACAGGACACGAGTCCGTCATTCCCACAATGGAGAACGAATATGCTGAAGAAAACCTTAGTCGCCCTGTGTGCAACCACCGCACTGCTCAGCGCCGGCGCCGCCCTGGCCGATAAGCCGGGCGCGGGCTGGATCACCATCGAAAAAGCCATTGAAACCGCCAAGACCAAGGCCGGCTATGTCGAGGTCTACAAAGCCGAAGCCGATGACAACGGTTACTGGGAAGTCAAAGGGCGCAAGTCCGATGGCATCGTGTATGAAGCGCGTATCGATGGCGCCTCCGGCAACGTTCTGCGCGATCAGAAAGACTGACGCGACTGGCGGGGGCTGCTCAAGCCCCCGGATCCAAAACACGACCCAAGTGCGTAATCAAGTAAGTCACTGAGTCGGCATTGGCCAAAATCGTGTCAATGCGTTTGTCGGCGTTACTCATGAAGACGTCGCGGGCATCCATGAGGTCCTTGGTGCCGGTGGTGTTCAGGACTTTTTGTCTAACGTGACCCGTTGCAGTGTCAGGCCCATAGTCTTCCCATTGCGCCGAGTAATCATCCCAGGTCTTGAACAGCATCGTCGCGGGCGTCATGGTGGAGAGCGCGGTTCTTTGCAGGTCCTCCAGGGTTGTTTTGAGTATCTGGGCGCCCGGTTTGGCCGCGTTGATCAAGTCGGTGAACGGCCGCATCGAGTCAAGATAGGCGATGTCTTCAGTCTCGAGCTTCAAGTGCGTCAGTTCGTGAATCAGGGTACTCGCCCTGGCGTGGGCGCAGAGGTCGAAAGGTGAATTCAAACGGTTCTGGTAACTGTCCATACCTGGATCAAAGAACCGATTGAGCAGGTACAGCTTGCGCTCCCTGTCTTCAGGAATGACAAACGCGTATTGGTGCGCTGCACTGACACGGCTGGTCCCACTGACAAAACGCTTGGAGTCGGCGCTGGTCAGGGTCGGATCGCTCAATTCATCCAATATCATGTCGACTATTTTCTCGACTCTGCTCAACTGGTCAGGTGTCAGGCTGACGACACCGAATAATTCACCTAAAAAGCGGCCTGCCCGGCTATCGGGCGCACGCTGTTTTGCAAACTGAACGATGTTGCGTTTGCAATTGACGGTGTAATAGATCGCAACGTTTAACCCTTCTGTGATGACTTGGGCTTTCCAACTCGAGAGTGCGGCAATTTCGCGCATGCCCGTCGCCTCGATATTGATCGCTGCCCGTTCGCCGGCCCGCGTGTGCATGCGCGACATGACTTTGCCATATCGCGGGTTATGCAGGCTGAGGTCCAGCACCCATTTACCTTGTGAATTACGGCCCACATACGCGCCCACATGCTTATCCTTGGACAGGCGCCAGCGCTCGGCGGTTTTCTTCACCGCGTACACCTTGCCTGCCAGTGGCACATAGTCTTTCAAGCTCGCCTTGTCCATGTACACATGGCTGGAAGCACTCTGTTCCAGGTCCTTCAATGCGACATCGTGAGCTTCGAAAGGCTGCAACCCGGTACGCGCGGGTGCGGTGATATCCAGGGTCGTCAGGTGGGTGGCCGCGGGCAGGGTTTCGTCTGACAGGTTGGCTTGTGATACTTCCGTTTCGGTAGGCGGCGGGGCTTCGGTGCCCTCAAGCTCATTGTGCAGGGCGGCCAAATGAGCCACGCCGATGATGAAATCCTTCAGGCCGGCCTTCCACTGATGCAACTGCAATGCATCGGCTGAACGTTTGAACATTTTGTAGCTTCGCCACACCGCCAGCGGATACGCGAGTTTTCCTGCCATGAACTGAGCGGCTGCGGGGATGCCCTCGCGCAGCAGGTAGATGACCCTGTCCCAGAGCGATTTCGCGCCTTTCTCGAATTGGCAGGCGAGCATTTTGAGCAATATCTGCGTGTTGTCGTCGAACAGGTAGTGAAGGGCATTGCCGGTGACGACGGTCGAGGCCAGGCGGATATCGAGGGGGCGATGACGGTTGTTTTGCAGCAAATTGCGGTAGGTTGCCTGATGCGTCGCCTCCAGGTGCAGCACCACCCAGTCCTGAAGCTCTCCAGGCTTGGTCAATTCATCCAGCAGCGCTTGCTCGTTCGCATACTCCTTGAGTGTATGGTTTTCGCTGTAGGGCGCGTACAGCACCAGCGGCCCAGCGCTGCGGGTTGTGGGACCAATCAAGTACATCCCCAACACCTTGGCCAGGGAAGCACCTTCGGTGGCAATCAACTCCAAGGGTCTGAACATTGCCGTTGCCCCGTCGAGCGCAGCCCGCGCCAGTGCGTCGGGCATGTCGAATACCTGCTGAACATGGCTCAGTGCCTGCGCCGTCAGCCGCTCCTGCAGCCTTTGCTCATGGGCGTATTGCAGGGTTTGCCAGGGTAACTGTCGGCAATACAGGCCTCGGCGTTTACGGCCTTCATCCGTGTTAGCGTCCAGGTGGCTTTGCAACAACTTCTGGTAAGCGCTGTTCAGGTCCAGTTGGCGCACCATTTGCACCACGGCACTGGCATCCAATGTGGCCGGCAAGGCCGTCGCGTTGCGTGAGCGTGGGCGGATGTTTTCGGCGTCCAGGTCGGGCCAATGCCGCAAAGCAAAGTCGGTCAGGCTGCAGACATTCACGTCGAGCGCCTGATGCAACGGGATCATCACGTCATCGGGGTTCAGTGGCTGGCCGGGATAGCGTGCCTTGAGCAACGCCAGAAGTGCCGTGTGCGCATGCTTGCCGATAGCGGTGATGCCATTGAGGTAGTCTTTTTCGTCAGGAGCACTGTTGTGATACTGCTCAAGCAGCTCGGCTTGATGAAGCTGATCCTGAGGGGGTGCCAAACCCAGCCAGACGGGCAGAGCCTGTTGATGGGTCATTGCACTCGCCACCGCCCTGGCCCGTGCAAGGTTGGTCGGCGCGGCGTGTTCCAAGGCCGTTTCAATGTGGTTTTGCAAGGCGCGAGCGGCCCATTTGCTCGCAAGCAATTGGTCGATACCGTCCATGACGAAATCGCTGTAGGTTTTCAGACGATTATCCAGCAAGTTGTCGTCAATGCGTTGCAGTGGCCCCAGACCATATGCCTGATGCGGCGCACGCAAGGAAATAGCCAGGTTTTCCAACAGGGGCAAGCGCTTGATCGGGTGCTCCAGGCGCTGACTCATCTCCTCGCGCAAGGCTTGCACCGAGGTGAATACCTCATACCCGCGCCGAGGCGTCCAGAGCACCGCCTGGCCCGAACGCTGCGGGTCGATGCCTCCGCGTTCAGTCAGCACAAACAGGTTGGCAAGCGCATGGGCGGTGTCGGATGTGCCAATGTTCAGTGTCAAGGTGTAGGCGTCCGGAAGAAAGCCGTTCAGGCCGTGGCGGGTCAAGCGTGCAAGGCTGTCGGTGCGTAGGACGGTGTCAATCACTGCCTGGCTGTTGGGCGGCAGTGTTTTGCCCAACAGTCTCAGTTCGGCTTCACTGCGCAACCCAAGCAGCATCGAGTGCGCCTGTTTTTTGCTCATGTTGCTGAGGAACAGCAATGGAAGCTGGCGCATCTCGTGGTTGGCAAACACCTTCAAGACTTGATCATTGATCATGTTGAAAGTACTCAGGGTCATGCTGGGTAACTTCTGCGCCAGATGCGGCTCGAGCTTGCTGTAAAACCCGGTTGTGACACTGTTGGGAACGCGCGAGGCTTCATCGCTCAGGCGTTCAATGAAGTGGTCAACCATGCTCACCGACGTCAACGAAGGACGCTCCTCGCGCTCTTGGGCACGGGTGGGATAAGTGTTGATATAGACCTCGTCGGCCTTGAGCGCCAGGCGTTGTGATTGCATTTCTGCATTCAGGGCGAGGGTGACCATTGAGCGTAATGTCGGCTGTTGTTTGCGCTCTGTGGTCAGTGCATCTTCAGTGGCACTGAGGCGCCGTAGCTGCACCTTGGCGTGCTCTGCCCGCACGGTGGATGGCCGGTCGTTGCCGCTGGTGACCGGGTGCGCCGTCCAGCGCCCTGCGGTTTCCAGCGTTGCGAGGCGGCTGTCCAGCATCGTGCGTATGTCCAGTGCGCAATCGAGCAGCGCATCCAGATTTATCTGGCCATCACTGCGTCGGTAAAGGTCCAGTGCGTGGTTCATATTACTGAGCTGCTTGCCCGCAATGTCTTCGACCATGCCGGCAAAAACGTCACCCGCAATGGGGTGGGCGGCGATGTTAATCTGATCCAGGCCAATAAAGGTGTCGCGCTCATCCAGCGACAGGAAATTGAGCAGTTCATCTTCGTGGCCAGCGGCCTTGAGCATGCTCAATAGCGTGTCTTTGAGATCTTCCATGTCTTTGAGTACTTGTACCCCACGCGACTGCGTGTACAGGTAGGCGTGGCTCTCGCTGATCAATAGCGTGCTGGCCAGTTCCACATAGTGCTGGTAGGGCGCATGCAGGCGTACTTTTTCCACGCTTAGTTCGTTGGCGTGAGCGTTGCGGGCGCCTTGGTCTGGTAGAAACAATGCCTGAAGGGTGTGGCTTTCGTCGGCGTTGAGAATTTGCGCCTGACGCTTGAGCAAGACATCCAGGCGAAATTTATCCGCCATGACCTGGGTGAAGAGTTTCAGGCGTGAGGTTTCGTTGCCGATGTCCTCGTTCCAATAAGTCTTCAGCAGGCTGTCCAGCAGTTTTGACAAGCTGCCGGATGTTTCTTTGATCAGGGTTTCCCAGTACTGCTGATCTTGTTCGCGTTCTACCGGGGTGAAGGCGCTGGTGACGTGTTTCGGGTTGAAATATTCACGGATCTGCTCCTGGGGCCAGGCATGTCTCACATAAAACTGCAGGAACGCTTCGCTCAATGGCAGGGAATTGACCCAGCGTCGCTGACCGCCTGCCGGGTCCTGGATAAAAAAATCGACCCGTGTATCGCGTTGATCCAGGTTGGGGAAGTACGAGCGCGCCATGATGCTGAGCAGCGTGTCGAGCATGCCGTACAGCGTGGGCGTCGTCTGCAGTTGCTCCAGTACGACGCGCACGTTGTCTTGCTGGCAGGCCTCCAGGGCTTGCTCCTGGTCTTGCATGACGGCGCCTTCGACAAGGGTGGCGGTCAGCGTTATCGGCGTACTGGCGGGCAAGGCGTTGCGCTGTGCAATCGACAGAAAGCTCAACAATTGGACACGCTGCACCGCATCCGCCAGTTGCTCGGCGACGTCGACCAGCAGGCTGGCGTGGTCGTCAAACACCTGAATACCACCATAAGGCGTGTAAAGCAGTGCTTTGCCGTCGTCCGGGGCAGGGCTCATCAGAAAGGCGCCGGCAAGTGGAAAAGGCGGCTGGCCCGATACATTGATCAGCAGTCTTTCGACGCGCATGGGGTAGGTTTGCCGTTCGGGGTCGTTACGTGCGGCATCGCTGGCTTGGTACACCGTGTGCAGCCAATCGAGGTCTTTGACGGTCAGCCCCAGCGCGCGCTCACGGTCGGTCGGCGCGTTTCTTTTAATCGGCAGCAGGAATTCGTCAAAAAAATATGCGGGGGTTACGCCGGTCATGGGCTTGCTCCGTTGAGTAGGGGAGTGACAGGCTAGGGAGGCGTGACCGGAGGGCGGGGGTAACTATTGAGGCCCGTCGCAAGTTGACAGCAGGCACAGTGCGTGGTGTTTAATCGAACACTTGAATGTCCATTCGTTGCCTCTCCTAATCATAAAAACGCCATCATAAAAACGGAGCTTCAAATGTCTGCGCAGTCTCCGACAGTTGCCAAGGCTTCAACCGCAATCGGCTTCACCGAGTTAGTGGCCCTGCTACAACAGGTTTTTGTGCGGCACGGTACGTCACCGCAAGTGGCGGCGATCCTTGCGCACAATTGCGCCAGCGCTGAACGTGACGGCGCGCATAGCCACGGCGTGTTTCGCATTCCAGGGTATGTGTCGACGCTCAACAGCGGCTGGGTCAATGGCAAGGCGGTGCCCGTGGTTGAGGATGTGGCCTCAGGCTTTGTGCGTGTGGATGCCGATAACGGCTTTGCCCAACCAGCACTGGAGGCCGCGCGCTCGCTGTTAGTGCGCAAGGCGCGCAGCGCCGGGATCGCGCTGCTGGCGATTCGAAACTCCCATCACTTTGCGGCTTTATGGCCCGATGTCGAACCTTTTGCCGAAGAAGGTCTGGTAGCGCTCAGCGTGGTCAACAGCATGACCTGCGTGGTGCCCCATGGCGCGGATCGACCGCTGTTCGGCACCAACCCTATTGCTTTTGCCGCGCCGCGCGCCGATGGGCCACCCATCGTGTTTGACCTGGCCACCAGTGCCATTGCCCATGGTGACGTGCAGATCGCAGCACGCAAGGGCGAGCGTTTGCCGCCGGGCATGGGCGTGGACAGCTTGGGCCAACCGACCCAAGATCCCAAAGCCATTCTTGAAGGCGGCGCGCTGTTACCGTTTGGCGGGCACAAGGGTTCAGCGCTGTCGATGATGGTCGAGTTGCTGGCGGCGGCGCTGACGGGCGGCAATTTTTCGTTCGAATTCGATTGGGCCGATCATCCCGGCGCGCGCACACCATGGACCGGCCAATTGCTGATCGTGATTGACCCTGGCAAAACCGCCGGGCAAGGCTTTGCCGAGCGCAGCCAGGAACTGGTGCGACAGATGCATGCGGCGGGGTTGCGGCGGTTGCCGGGGGATCGACGTCATCGCGCACGGGCGAAGTCGCAGGAAACAGGCATCGAGATTGATGCGCAGGAGCTCAAGCAGTTGCAGGCACTGGCAGAAGGATAAAAGGGGCTGCGCTATCAGCGCAGCCCCTGTGGTTTAGCCGCGACGACCCAACAAAAGGCCGACCACCAGGCCAAAGCCTGCGGAAATGGCCACGGTCTGCCATGGATGGCCACCGATATAGTTTTCGGTGGCGTCCACCACCGGCTTGCTGCGTTCACGCACGTTGGACACCGAGTCCAGTGCTTGCTTGAGCTTGATAGCGACCTGCTCACGCAGCGTTTCACCTTCTTCGCCTACCAGCGAAGCGCTGCTTTTGAGCAGCTTGTCCGACTCTTCGATCAAGGCCGTCAGTTCACTGAAAGCTTGATCCTTGATTTGATCTTCGACAGCTTGGGCGGCAGTTTTGCGGGCCATTGTGTGACTCCTTGCGAGTGAATGTGGCAGTGAACAATGGAGTGTCGGGCTTGGCTAAAAGTTGCAGTTTTTTTGCCGTGAGTGGCTTACGGGCAAAATCCGGATCAGGATATTTCGACCTACAGTGTAAGATGTCACCTATTTGTGCAGCAGGTAATTCAACATGAGCTTCAATCTGGCCAACAAAACCCTTGCCGAACGCGCCGAACTGGAAGATGAAAAGTCACGCCTTTACGATCTGTGGCAAACCAACCTGGGTAAGGCCAAGGGCGAAGCTGCGCGTTTGTTCGGCGAGCGTGCCAAGCGTAAGGGCAAGTGGGCCGAATGGGTCCGTGCCGAGCTTGACGGCATGTCGCCGCCGGAGTTTTCCAACATGGTGCGCAGCGAAGTCAACAAGCTGATGGCCGCCGCTAAGTAAAGCTGGCCACAATCGCTTCACGCACTTTGAGTAACAGCGGATCCAACTGCGCCTGGGTACGCCAGCCCAGCTCTACCGGGTAGCGTGGTAACGCCAGTGGGCAGGTCAGTACGCGCAAGCTGGTCATCTGCGCAATCGCTTCGGCAGCATGCCCGGGAATCGTCGCCACCGCCGCGCTGCCCTTGAGCAAAAACGGCAGCCCGGCAAAGTGACTGGTGGACGCACACACCTGGCGGCTCAACCCTTTAGCCGCCAACCCTTCATCGGTAATCCCGATAAACCCGCCCGACGACACCAGTACATGTTCGCGTGCCACGAATTCCTCCAGGCTGATGCCGTCTTGGCCCGGCGCCAGGCTGTGTGGGTCGACCAGGCAGCGGTAATCGCCTTCGCCCAGCACGTGCCGGCTCAACCTGCGCTCGGCAAAGCCGCCTGCGGTGATCGCCAGGTCAAGGCTGCGCTCGAGCAGGGCGCCTGCCACGATTTGGCTGTGGGTCTGGCGGAAAATCACCCGCAGATTCGGCGCGCGCCGGGCAATTTCTGCCATCAGCCGCCGGCCATGGGCAATCTCGAAGTCATCGGACAAGCCCAGCACCACCGAGCGGCCCTGATAGTTCGGGTTGGTCGGGTTGATCATTGCCAGGCTCTGCCGACAACGGTCCAGGGCCTCGCTGATCACCGGTTTCAACTGATTGGCACGCAAGGTCGGCGCCAGCCCACGCCCGGTGCGCACGAACAGTGGGTCGCCGTACACGTCACGTAACCGCCGCAGGCCGGCGCTGATCGCCGATTGCGTGACGCCCAGGCGCAAGGCTGCGCGGCTGGCGCTGGACTCGTCGTGCAAGGCTTCGAAGGTTTTCAGCAGGTTCAAGTCGACCTGGGCGATATTTATTTGGCTCATATCATTTAGCACTGATGGGGGCTTTATTCATGATTGCCCCTCGCCGGAGAATGGGCAACCCCTTTAACTGGAGTGAACCTGATGCCCATTTCTACCGTGGCGGCGTTGCAGATCGGATCCTTGCCGGGTGGCAAGGCTGACACCCTGGCGCAGATCCTTACCTATGAGGACGCGATTGTGCGCAGTGGCGCGCAATTGGTGGTGATGCCCGAAGCGTTGCTCGGCGGTTATCCGAAGGGCGAAACCTTCGGCACGCAGTTGGGCTACCGCTTGCCGGAGGGGCGCGAAGCCTTTGCACGCTATTTTGCCAATGCCATCGATGTGCCGGGCGCCGAGACCGAGGCGCTGGCTGGCTTGTCCGCACGCACCGGCGCCAGCCTGGTACTCGGCGTGATCGAACGCAGTGGCAGCACGCTGTATTGCACCGTGCTGTATTTCGAACCCACCGGCGGCCTGGTGGCCAAGCACCGCAAGTTGATGCCCACCGGCACTGAGCGGCTGATATGGGGCACGGGCGATGGCTCGACCTTGCCGGTGATCGACGCGCAAGTTGGGCGTTTGGGCGGCGCGGTGTGCTGGGAAAACATGATGCCGCTGCTGCGCACGGCGATGTACGCCAAAGGCGTGCAAGTGTGGTGCGCGCCGACGGTCGATGAGCGTGAAATGTGGCAAGTGAGCATGCGCCACATCGCCCATGAAGGCCGCTGCTTTGTGGTGAGTGCCTGCCAGGTGCAGGCTTCGCCCGAGGCGCTGGGCACGCAGGTTGCCAACTGGCCGTCAGAGCGTCCGTTGATCGCCGGTGGTAGTGTGATTGTCGGGCCGATGGGTGACATCCTGGCCGGGCCGTTGGTGGGTGAAGAGGGGTTGCTGACCGCGCAGATCAACACCGATGATTTGGTGCGGGCGCGCTATGACTACGATGTGGTGGGGCATTACGCGCGGCCGGACATATTCGAGTTGGTGGTGGATGAACGCGCCAAGCCGGGCGTGCGCACACTGACTGATTAAACACGGTAAAAATGTGGGAGCTGGCTTGCCTGCGATGGCCTCAACTCGGTGTGCCTGATGTACCGAGGTGCCTGCATCGCAGGCAAGCCAGCTCCCACATCAGATCTTCAGCGTTTGGAAGATCTGAATACCAACCACTCTTCGCGGGTAATCTCCCAAATGTCGCGTGGCAACGTACCTTCTACAAACTCACCCATCTGCGTGCGGATCAGGCGCATCCCGGTGCGCTCGGAAATCCGCCGCGACGCCAGGTTAGGCGCAGCCTTGGGCACGCGCATTCGCGGGCGTTTAAGCACATCAAACCAGTACTCCGTCACCGCCGCACAGGCTTCAGTCATAAGGCCCTGGCCTTGCCATTGCGGGCCCAGCCAGAACCCTCGGTTGTCGTCTTGCTCGTCCGTCAAGTTGATATTGCCGATCAACTGTTGCGGCGCGTGTTTGAGGCGGATCGACCAGTGCCATTGGTCGCCACGGGCCATGCCCGGCAAGGCCACCTGTTCCAGGTAGCGGCGAGCGCCGTCCGCCGGGTACGGCCAGGGCACCTCGGCAGACAGGTAACGCACCACGTCCCAGTGCGCGAATTGCGCCTGGGTGTCCTCGGCATCCTCCAGGGTCAATGGGTGCAGGATCAGTCTTTGAGTAAACAACGTCGGTTGCATGGCCGTTACCAGGTCGCAGTGTTGGGCAGGTCCAGGGTGCCGCGTTCCACAAAGCGCATGGTACCGAACAGGCCACCTGCGAGTTTGCCGCGCAGTGTGTAAGGCAGGTTGTTCAGGCTTTGGGTCTGGCTGAGACCCAAGGTCTGACGCAGCACAGAAAACGCCGAAACGCTCACCGGCACCATCAGCACTGTCTCGGAAAAGCGTGGGATGCTTCCGGCCTGATCGCTCACGCCGGACGCCAATGGGCGCCCATTCACGTCCAGGTCCAGGGCCACACCACTGTAGTCGATCGCCGTTTCATTGGGGTTCTGCACCCGCAGCTTCACGGCGAAACGCACTTCCAGGTCCTGGCTTTGCAGCGGCTCGATACCCACCACACTGATATTGACCGGGTCGCGATTGGGGAACAGCGCACAGGCGCTCAAGGTCAGCAGCAGTAACGATAGAACCATGAGCTTGCGCATAACAAAGGTGCTCCTATTTCGTGACGTCCGGATCCTGCATGACCTTGAGGGTAGAGGACTCCGGATCAAATTCATCCTCTTCCAGCTCTAAGAACTCCTCCGGCAAGAAAATGTTCAGCAGGATTGCACAGAACGCGCCCACCGTGATCGGCGATTCAAAGATGTTGTGCAACGCCTTGGGCAGGTCGCGCAGCACTTCCGGCACGGCAGCCACACCCAGGCCCATCCCCAGGGAGATCGCCACGATCAGCACATTGCGCCGGTGCAGCCCGGCTTCGGCGAGGATCTTGATCCCGGCCACGGCCACGGTGCCGAACATGATCAGCGTGGCACCACCCAGTACCGGTTTGGGCATCAGTTGCAGCACCGCGCCGATCATCGGGAACAGCCCCAATAGCACCAGCAGGGCGGCGATAAAGTACGCGACATAGCGGCTGGCCACGCCGGTAAGCTGGATCACGCCGTTGTTCTGGGCGAAGGTCACCATCGGCAGGCTGTTGAACGTGGCTGCCATCGCCGAGTTGAGGCCGTCGGCCAGCAGGCCGGACTTGATGCGCTTGATGTACAGCGGGCCTTTGACCGGCTGCTGGGAAATCATCGAGTTGGCGGTCAGGTCTCCGGCAGCCTCCAGCGGCGAAATCAAAAAGATCACCGCCACCGGGATAAACGCCACCCAATCGAACGAGAACCCGTACTTGAACGGCACCGGCACGCTGATCAACGGCACCTGGGGCAGGGCGGCCAAATCCACACGGCCCATCATCCAGGCAACGACAAAACCCAGGGTCAAGCCGATCACGATCGAGCCCAGGCGCAGGAACGGGTTGCTGAAGCGGTTGAGGACCACGATGGTCAACAGCACCAGAGCTGCCAGCCCCATGTTGCCCGCTGCACCCAGGTCGCTTGCCCCAAAGCCGCCAGCCATGTCGGTGACGGCTACCTTGATCAGCGACAAACCCATCAAGGTAATGATGGTGCCGGTGACCACTGGAGTAATCAGCTTGCGCAGCTTGCCGATGAACTGGCTGAGCACCACCTCGATAAACGCGGCGAAAAAACAGATGCCAAAAATCGTCGAGAGAATCTCGTCGGTGCCACCGCCGCGCGCCTTGACCATGAACCCGGCGCTGAGGATCACGCTGATAAACGAAAAACTGGTGCCTTGCAGGCACAACAGGCCGGAACCCACCGGGCCGAATGTGCGCGCCTGCACAAAGGTGCCAAGCCCGGACACGAACAGCGCCATGCTCACCAGGTAGGGCACCTCGCTTTCCAGGCCGAGTACGCCGCCGACGATCAGCGTGGGCGTAATGATGCCGACGAAGCTGGCCAGCACATGTTGCAGCGCGGCAAAAATCGCCGCGGTGAAGTGCGGGCGGTCTTCCAGGCCGTAGATCAGGTCGGATTTATAGCGGGGGCGGGGAGCTTGAGCGTCAGACAAAGTGCAGGCTCGGGTCAGAAAATGGAGGCGCAGGATGCCAGAAAGTGTCGGCTGTCAGAAGTGTGAAAAAATATTTCGAAATGTGCCGATTAATTTCTCAAGCCTGCCGATAGCCTGAATAGGCCCACACACCAATTAAAACAGTGGCGCCTGACGGTCCGAGACGCGCGTTGCCGCTAACGGATTGTGTCGCGGCAGGGATGCGCGCCAACACTACTTCTTGAGAGCACCGCTATGTCCCTTCGTAATCTGAATATTGCACCTCGCGCTTTTCTCGGTTTTGCGTTCATTGCATTGCTCGTTGTGATTCTTGGCGTGTTTGCGGTCAACCGCATGGGTACGATCCGCCAGGCCTCAGTGGATATGGGGACCAACCAGTTACCCAGCGTGAAGTTCCTCGGCAACATGACCGAGAACGTACTGCGCTTGCGCATTCTCTCGTTCCGCATCTTGATCAACCGCGAGCCGGCCGCGCTCGAAGAGGCCAAAACCCGCGTGGCCGTGCTGGTCGACAAGGTCAAGCAGGCCCAGAGCGCCTATGCCGTTTTGCCGGCGGGTGCTGATGAGGCTGCTTTATACAAGTCTTTCACCGCCACGCTCGACAGCTATCTGGCCGCCCAGGCTGAAATGATGTCGTTGTCCCAGCAGAATAAAGTCGAGGACATGCGCACCCTCATCAATACGCGCATCAAGGACGGCACCGACCTGATGGGCGAGCAACTGAACAAACTGATCGCCATCAACAGTGCCGATGCCGACACGGCCGGCCGGGAAGCTGAAGGCAGCTACCAGCAGGCGGTGACGGGCATCGTCATTGTGGCCGTCGCGGCGGCGCTCATGACGGTACTGCTCGCCTGGCTGCTGACCCGCAGCATCGTCACGCCGCTGCGCAAAGCGTTGGAAGTGGCCGAAACCATTGCCGGTGGCAACCTCACCAAAGTTATCGAAGATGCCGGCAAGGACGAGCCTGCGCGCCTGCTGGGCGCCTTGTCGGCGATGCAAACCAACCTGCGCCAGACTATCCAGCACATCGCCGGCTCGGCCACGCAACTGGCGTCTGCCGCCGAAGAGCTCAGTGCGGTCACCGAAGAAGCCTCCAAAGGCCTGCAACAGCAAAACAACGAAATCGACCAGGCCGCCACGGCCGTCAACGAGATGACCGCCGCCGTCGAAGAAGTGGCGCGCAATGCGGTGTCCACCTCCGAAGCTTCCAGCCAGTCCAACCAGGCGGCGCGGGAAGGGCGTGACCGCGTGGTGGAAACCGTCGGTGCAATCCAGACCATGACCCAGGACGTGCAAAACACTGCGTTGATGATTGAAGGCCTGGCAACCCAGGGCCGTGATATCGGCAAGGTGCTCGACGTGATCCGCGCGATTGCCGAACAGACCAACCTGCTGGCGCTGAACGCAGCGATTGAAGCCGCGCGCGCCGGTGAAGCCGGGCGTGGGTTTGCGGTGGTGGCCGACGAAGTCCGCGCCTTGGCGCACCGCACGGCGCAATCGACTCAGGAAATTGAAAAGATGGTCGCCGGCATCCAGAGCGGTACCGGTGAAGCCGTGCAATCAATGCAACAGAGCAACCAACGCACCCAGACCACCCTGGAGCTGGCCCGCGCGGCCGGTGTGGCCCTGGAGCAGATCACCCAGTCGATCAGCTTGATCAACGAGCGCAACCTGGTCATCGCCAGCGCCTCGGAAGAGCAGGCCCAAGTGTCCCGTGAAGTGGATCGCAACCTCGTCAACATCCGCGACTTGGCGACTCAGTCGGCGGCGGGTGCCAACCAGACCAGCGCGGCCAGCCATGAACTGTCGCGCCTGGCGGTGGATCTGAATGGGATGGTCGCGCGGTTCGTTATCTGAATTGAGCACACGGGGGAGCACGCCGCTCCCCTTGATCAGACCTCACCTACGTCGACCCAGCGCTCCTCACGGGCGGCCAGGCGAATCGCCGTTGCCAGCCGCTCGACCGCCCAGGCGGCTTCAAAGTCAGTGCCCGCTGCACCTTGGCCCGCCAACGCCATGACCAGCTCCTGCACTTCCAGGGTCTTCAATTCGTTGTAACCCAGTTGATGCCCGGCAGCCGGGCTGAATGCGGCATAGCCGGGCAGGGCGGGCCCGGCGAGCACACGCTGGAAACCGTCCTGGCCGGCGCGGCATATGCGCAGCTCATTCAAGCGTTCCTGATCGAACGCCAACGTGCCGCGAGTGCCGCTGATTTCAAAACTCAGGTGGTTCTTGTAGCCCTGCTTGAGCCAACTGCTGCTCACGGTGCCACGGGCGCCATTGGCGAAACGCAGCAGTGCATGCACTTGGTCATCCACTGCAATGGGTTTGAGCGCGTTGCTGCCTTTGACGGCAGGGCGCTGGGCATGCACGGTGTGTGTGTCGGCACACACGCTCACCACATCGCCCACCAGATAGCGCGCCATCGACAGCAGATGGCTGCCCAGATCCGCCAGCGCGCCACCGGCATGTTCCACTTCACAGCGCCATGACCACGGCGAGGCCGGGTCGGCCATGAAGTCTTCGCTGAACTCGCCCTGGAAGCTGATGATCTCGCCCAGTTCGCCGTCGACAATCATCTGCCTGGCCAGGCCAATCATCGGGTTGTGCTGGTAGTTGTAACCGACCCGGGTGACCACGCCGGCAGCACTTGCGGCACGGCGCATCGCGTCGGCCTGTTCCAGGCTGACCGCCAGGGGTTTTTCGCAATACACCGCTTTGCCCGCCGCAATGGCCGCCATGGCCATGGGGTAGTGCAAGTGATTGGGCGTGGTGATGGCCACCACATCGACATTAGGGTCGTTGACCAGCGCCTGCCAGTCACCGTGGGCCTGGGCAAAGCCCCAGGCCGTGGCGCAACGTTGGGCGCGTTCGGTGTCGGCATCGGCCAGCGCCGCCAGCTTGAGGTGTACCGGCAGTTCGAACACCGCGCGGGCATTGTTGAACGCCAGCGCATGGGCGCGCCCCATAAAGCCTGTGCCGATCAAGCCGATTCCGAGTTCACGCATCGCCGTGTTCCTTTGGATTATTGTTGTCAGGAAGGCTATTAATGGAATAAAAATTCCCATAATTCAATAGATAGAATAAAAATTCATTAATCAGCCTGGGTAATGCAGGCATATTCAGGCCAGCGCCAAAACCCGTCAGTTAACAAAAGATAACGTAGCGCCGATTGTCAGACGATTCCAAAGCCCGATAGGATGGCCCCTGCTTCCTCCAGGCGCTCTAGATTGCAGGTTTCAGAGCCCGGGAAGGCGAGACCACCTAACAATAATAAATGGGGAGAAAGGTCTATGAGTGAGCCTGTCATGGGTTGGGCTGTTTGCCGCCCGCGCGCCGCACGCAGGGTTGCGATGCTGGCCACAGCGCTCTCGCTGCTTGGGGCGTTGTCGACACCCGCGCTGGCAGCCGGCGACACCAGCAACGCACAGCCGGTATTTGCAATTGAGTCTCCCAAGGCCGCCAAAGGCCTGATGATCGATGTCGTGCATGCCGGCAAGCGCCTGGTGGCGGTCGGCGATCGCGGGCACATCCTTTATTCCGATGACCAGGGCAACACCTGGACCCAAGCCAAAGTGCCGACCCGGCAACTGCTCACGGCGGTGTATTTCGTTGACGACAAACACGGTTGGGCGGTGGGCCATGACGCGCAGATCCTGGCCAGCACCGACGGTGGCGCCACCTGGGCTCAGCAATACCAGGACCTCAAGCGCGAAGCGCCATTGCTCGACGTGTGGTTCAAGGATGCCGAGCATGGCCTGGCCGTGGGCGCCTACGGTGCGCTGATCGAAACCACCGACGGCGGCAAAACCTGGGACGACGTGAGTGATCGCCTCGACAACGAAGACCAGTTCCACCTCAATGCCATCGCCGCTATCAAGGGTGCCGGGCTGTTTATCGTCGGCGAGCAGGGCAGCATGTTCCGCTCCAGCGACGACGGCCAGACCTGGGAAAAACTCGAAGGCCCCTATGAGGGCTCGCTGTTCGGAGTGATCGGCACCGCCCAGCCGCAGACCCTGTTGGCGTATGGCCTGCGCGGCAATCTCTACCGCTCCACCGATTTTGGCAGCACGTGGGAGCCAGTGGAGTTGAATGCGGCGCGTGGTGCCCTGGAGTTTGGCTTGTCGGGGGCGACGTTGCTCGATGACGGCGCCATCGTGGTGGTCGGCAACGGCGGCAGCGTGGTGATCAGCCACGACGACGGCCAGACCTTCAGCGTATTCAACCGCCCGGACCGCATTTCGCTCTCCTCGGTCACGGCGGCGGGCAATGGCAACTTGATTCTGGCGGGGCAGGGCGGCGTTCGTGTTGCCAAGCCAACCGGCGCTGAACTCGAAAAACAATAAGAAGGCGGGGAAAGAATGAGCAGTCATCACAACGATAAAGCGACCTTTCTTGAGCGCCTGATCTTCAACAACCGCCCGGCAGTGATCGTTATCTGCCTGCTGGTGAGTATTTTCCTGTTCTGGCAGGCGACCTTGATCCGCCCGTCCACCAGCTTTGAAAAGATGATCCCCCTCAAGCACCCCTTCATCGAAAAGATGATGGAGCACCGTAACGACCTGGCGAACCTGGGCAACACCGTGCGCATCTCGGTGGAGGCCAAGGATGGCGACATCTTCTCGAAGGAGTACATGGAGACGCTGAGGCAGATCAACGACGAGGTGTTCTACATCTCCGGCGTTGACCGCTCGGGCCTCAAGTCGCTGTGGAGCCCCAGCGTGCGCTGGACCGAAGTCACCGAAGAGGGTTTTGCCGGCGGTGAAGTAATCCCGCAAAGCTACAACGGCTCGCCGCAAAGCCTCGACCAACTGCGCAACAACGTGCTCAAGTCCGGCCAGGTCGGGCGTCTGGTGGCCAACGATTTCAAGTCGAGTATCGTCGATATTCCTTTGCTGGAGTCCTACCCGGACCCGCAGGACCAAGGCAAGTTGCTGGCCCTGGACTACCGCAAGTTTTCCCATGAACTCGAAGACAAGATCCGCGACAAGTTCGAAGCGCAAAACCCCAACGTCAAGATCCATATCGTCGGTTTCGCCAAGAAGGTCGGTGACCTGATCGACGGCCTGGTAATGGTGGTGATGTTCTTCGGCATCGCGTTTGTGATCACCTTGATCCTGTTGCTGTGGTTCACCAACTGCCTGCGCAGTACTGTCGCGGTGTTGAGTACCACGCTGGTGGCGGTGATCTGGCAATTGGGGCTGATGCACTTTTTCGGCTTCGGCCTGGATCCCTATTCGATGCTGGTGCCGTTCCTGATCTTTGCCATCGGTATTTCCCATGGCGTGCAGAAGATCAACGGCATCGCCCTGCAATCCAGCGAGGCAGATAACGCCCTGACCGCGGCACGGCGCACGTTCCGGCAACTGTTCCTGCCCGGCATGATTGCGATCCTCGCCGACGCCGTGGGCTTTATCACGCTGCTGATCATCGACATCGGCGTGATCCGTGAACTGGCCATCGGCGCGTCCATCGGCGTGGCGGTGATTGTGTTCACCAACCTGATCCTGCTGCCGGTGGCGATCTCCTATGTCGGCATCAGCAAGCGCGCGATCGCCAAGAGCAAGAAGGACGCGCACCGCGAACACCCGTTCTGGCGCCTGCTGTCCAAGTTCGCCAGCGCGAAAGTTGCGCCAGTCTCGATCCTGCTCGCGCTGGTCGCCTTCGGCGGCGGCCTCTGGTACAGCCAGAACCTCAAGATCGGTGACCTCGACCAGGGCGCGCCGGAACTGCGCCCGGACTCGCGCTACAACAAAGACAACAACTTCATCATCAGTAACTACTCCACCAGCTCCGATGTGCTGGTGGTGATGGTCAAGACCAAGGCCGAAGGCTGCTCGCGTTATGAAGCCATGGCGCCCATCGACCAGTTGATGTGGAAGATGCAGAACACCGAGGGCGTGCAGTCGGCGATCTCGCTGGTGACCGTGTCCAAGCAGATGATCAAGGGCATGAACGAGGGCAACCTCAAATGGGAAACCCTGTCGCGTAACCCCGACGTACTGAACAACTCCATTGCCCGCGCCGACGGCCTGTACAACAACAATTGCTCACTGGCGCCGGTGCTGGTGTTCCTCAACGACCACAAGGCCGAAACCCTCGACCGCGCCGTGCATGCGGTGCAGGACTTCGCCAGGGAAAACAACAAGGACGGCCTGGAATTTATCCTCGCCGCCGGTAACGCCGGGATCGAAGCTGCCACTAACGAGGTGATCAAGGAGTCGGAGCTGACCATCCTGATTCTGGTGTACCTGTGCGTGGCCACCATGTGCATGATCACCTTCCGCTCCTGGGCGGCGACCCTGTGCATCGTGTTGCCGCTGGTGCTGACCTCAGTGCTGGGCAATGCCCTGATGGCGTTCATGGGCATCGGGGTCAAGGTCGCAACCTTGCCGGTGGTGGCGCTGGGCGTGGGGATTGGCGTGGACTACGGCATTTACATCTACAGCCGCCTGGAAAGCTTCCTGCGCGCCGGCCTGCCGTTGCAAGAGGCCTACTACCAGACGCTCAAGTCCACCGGTAAAGCCGTGCTGTTCACCGGCCTGTGCCTGGCCATCGGTGTGTGCACCTGGATCTTCTCGGCTATCAAGTTCCAGGCCGACATGGGCCTGATGCTGACCTTCATGCTGCTGTGGAACATGTTCGGTGCGCTGTGGCTGTTGCCGGCACTGGCGCGGTTCCTGATCAAACCCGAGAAGCTGGCGGGGCAGAAGGGCAATTCATTGTTTGCGCACTGAGCATGCTTGACCACAGGCAATTTGGAAACAAACGCCCGACCTGACCCGTCGGGCGTTTTACTGTGTGCCTACCGATGGCGAAGCCGTGCCTTGTTTTGCACGCTACAGGCCTGCCACGGCTGGCGGGATTTGGGCCCTGCGGGTGCGTTCGGTAGCCAGGCGCTTGAGCACGCTACCGCCTTTTACGCGTAGGCTCATATCGAACGACCAATTGCCTTGCTCGTCGACTTTTAAGCGAGGTCCGCGGGTGCCTGAACTCGCGCGAACGATCGACACACGCTCGTCGTCGAGCATGATGACCTTGAAAAGAATCCCATAGACGTTCAAGTGCCAGGCGTTGTCGATCCGGTATAGCCCTCGGTACGGGCCGTCAGACGAAGCTTCAGGCAGCGCTTCAAAACAGGCAACGCCGAAAAAGCTGGTGACGTTCGCCCAATGCCCGTACGGCATTCTGTTTTGGAAAAAGGTGTATCCAAATTCCAGTGCTGAATCGAGCTTTTTGTTGGCTCCGTAGTAGTAGCCAATGACGTTTTCCGTCAGTACCACGTTGCTGGAGAGCTGCCGTCCCTCTTGGGATTGACGCGGCGCGGGCGGGCGTAACGCCTGGTCTTTGAGCGTGGCGTCCACAGGCTCGGTGGTCGAGGCAACCGGCATGCTTTCAGCGAGCAGGATAGCCAGGTTGAGTGTCATGTCGGCTATGGCCACTTCGCGTGTGATGGGGTCATTGCTATTGAGTGCAGGCAGATCAGGCGTCAATTGATTCACCAGTGTGCCTAGCCAGGCGGTCAGCAAAACCGGTGCTCGCTGTTGCGGCTGCAGTAACGCATCAAACGGGCCGCCGCTCATTTCCAGCAATGCTGCCCAGCGTTTTGTTTTATTCAGCGGCGCGCCATCACCTCCCACATTGGTCAGCGCCTCTACGATGTAGAAGTAGAGGAAGGACTGGGCGCTGGAGAAGTTCATGCTTGTCAGCGATTTGTCGACCTCGCGTTGATCGGCCAGTTGTGCCGTGGGTAGGGGTGAATCGGGTACAGACTCGGCATTCAGGCCAACATCCAGGGGATGGGGTGCCAGGAGGCCACCGTTGTCATAGACAGCCCGGGCTTCATCGGACATCCAGGCCAGCACACTGTCGTGCAGTTCTCCTGGCTGCGAGATAGCATTCAGCAGCGCGTCGCGTGTGGCGAACTCACATAAGGCGTGTGCATAAAAGGGGCGGTAAAGCAGATGGGGGCCTTTGCTCTTGTCCTGCGCTTCGATGATGAACATAGCGCTGACGACGTCAGGTTCCGCTTGCGCTGCGCGCAACAGTGCCAACGGTTGAATGATCACCGATGGGGTGTCGACGAAGCCTTTGCTGCCAATGGAGGCTTCGTTGGCGTTGTGCTGCAGCAGCGTGGCAACGTATCCGGCGGCCAGTGCGCTGACACTGCTCGGTTGTTTCAGATGCAACTCCAGCGCCTGCAACGGTAGTTGATAACATAGCTGGGCGACGAGCTGGCGCTTGCGCGCGAAAGACTCTGGCGTGTGATTCAATAACTGTGTTTCGAGGTAGTCGGAATAAGCCTTGCCGATGTCGAGTCTCTCAATTAGCCCGCCGTTGCGGGTGATGAAGTCCGCCGTCAACCATCCAGGCAGGGTCAGGCCGTCACGGTGCGCCAGGGTAAAGGCGCCAGCAGGGCGGCCTTTCAGGCAGGTGATCACCAGGTCTGTCAGGCTCATCGACTCAGCGGAAATGCCCTGTGCGGTGTCTTCAGCGTCAGCAGCAGGGGTCACCGTGACAAGCACTTTGTCGGGCGCATAGGTCTCGGGTAGCGCAGCCTCTTCGTCGCTCGCGGGCAGGCTTTGCTGCTCGGCGTCGAGCGCCTTTGACAAGGCGGCGGTGGTGAAGGCGTTGATGTCCGTAATGCCGCTGAGAAAGGTATGGCCCCTGCTGAGCCGCTTACTGTTCGCCAACCCCAAACTGTAGCGGGAGTAGTTTTTTTTGGGGATGTGCGAGGCGTTTTGGAGCCAGTCTGGCAGTTGCGGGCTCAGCACGTTCTGAAACTGTGCCTGGACTTGGGTCGTGTTGGCAAAGCAGGGCGTCGGGTCACTGAGCTCATGGTAAAGCGCTTGCAGCTTAGCCTTCCCGAAGGAGCAGGGCAGTTTCACGGCTTCAATGTTGAGTAATTGTTGATTCAGGATCAGTTCGGCTTGATGCCCGAACGCATTGCCATAAACCTCGTAACGTTTGCAGCTCAGCGAATCGACGCTGTATTGAGCGGTGAGGGCGCTGCCCCAATGCTGGTTAAAGGCATCCATTGAGCTAAATGTTTCGATTTTTCCACCCGGATGGCATAACAGAACGACCGTATGCGTATTGACGGTACGCTCCAGCAATAACTCGGAGGCGAATAAAACCGAGTTGCCGCTGGCGCTGTTCAGGTAGGTTTCCAGTTCGTAGACAAGGGTGTTGCTGTCGTTATTTTGCTGACGCGGATAACTGTCAGGGAAGTCAATGACCTGTTGTACCGTCTCGCGCTCAATATCGCTCAAGCCTGGCTGGGTCAGCACTGAAATCTGCAGCGCTTGCACCAAGCTCTCACTGAGTAAACTCCAACGGCTGGGTAGCTCGCCGGCCGGGTTCCAATAGGCCGTCAAGGCATCTTGCAGGCCGATCGGCAGCGACCAGGCCAGTTCGCGAATCAGTGCCTCGACCTGCATCATGTCCAGCGCGTCACCGGCGGGGGTGGTGATGGGCGTGGGTGCCTGCTCAGTGAGGAAAAAGGCGTGCGAGCCTACCGCACTAAAGTCCAAGGCGGCCCCATCGGCCAGATAGTCCAGCGCTTTTGTCGTGAGTCGCTCGAAGGTATAGCGCCCATCGGCCTGGGGCGTCGCCAGTTGGGTGCGGGAAAGGTCCAGCGCCATCCCCGGGTATTTTTGCGTAAGGGTTGTCGCCAACATTTGCTCAACGACGGCTTCAAGCCTGGGGCGGTCTGCGAACTGCGCGCTGACGGTAGCGCCCATGCTTGGGCATTGCGCGAGCATCACATCGCTGGCAGGCGGCTCGTTGATGGACGGTGGTAGCATTTTTTGAGGTCTCCACGATTGGTTAATCGAACATCACAGGTGTCATGGCGAGTTAACGTCGATCTCGTGGTAAAGGAGCGGTATCTGGGTACTGCATGATGCGCGTTGGTGTGTTTGAGGCAGGGTTTTAGGCTGATGCAGTAATTTGCCCTATCATGAGCGCTTTCCCCTTGATGATTGATGTCTATGACTGCCGACACCGCTACCTTGCTGCATGCTTTTGAAGACTGCCAGATGGTTGAAATCGATGGGCTGCACACCTTTGATTTCAGCCTGGATGACCAGAAACTGTTGATCATTTGCATGGACGGTCGCGCCGAAAAGCGCTGGAGCTTCAGCCTGGAGCAAGTCAAAGCAGCAGTGTTTGATCCCACCTTGCAAAGCTGGACCCTTACCGGTGACTCGGGCGAGCATCGCCTGGTCTGCATGAGCGGCGTCACCGGCAACAATAACGACGAGGACGAAGCGGATGATGATGCGTAAATTCTGGCCCCTGTTGATGGCGGGCAGTGTCGGTGCGATGTCGGTGCAAGCCGCGCCGGCCGACACCTATGAACTGTTGGTGGGCAGCTACACCGCCGGCACCAGCGAAGGTATTTACCGCCTGCAATTTGACAGCCGCACCGGCCAATTCAGCGGCAAACCCGTACTGGCGGCCAAAGCGGCCAACCCCTCGTGGCTGACGATTTCCAAAGACCGCAAGCACCTGTTTGTGGTCAACGAGAACGGCCCAGGGCAAAAAGATCCGGTCGGCCGCATCAGCAGCTACAGCATCGACCCGCAGAATCATCAGCTCAGCCTGATCAACCAGGTGCAGAGCCTGGGCAACGAACCGACCCATTCCAGCCTGGCCGCTGATGGCCGTTACCTGTTCGTCGCCAACTATTCGGTGCTGGAAGACCCGGGCGGCAGCCTGGCCGTGCTGCCGGTTGACGCCAATGGCAAGCTGTCGTCGCCGGTGCAACTGAGCGCGCACCCGGCCAGCCGCGTGAACCCTGAGCGTCAGGCCTCCAACCACGTGCACTCGGTGGTGTCGTCGCCGGATGGCAAGTATGTGTTTGTACAGGACCTGGGCGCCGACAAGGTGTTTGCCTACCACTACGATCCCAAGGCCAACCACGAACTGCCCTTGACCCCGGCCGACCCCGCCTTTGTGCAATTGCCACCGGGCAGCGGCCCGCGTCACCTGTTGTTCAGCGCCGATGGCAAGCATGCCTGGCTGACCACTGAAATGAGCGCTCAGGTGGCTGTGTTCGATTACAACGACGGCAAGCTCAGCCAGACCCAGTTGGTCGATTTTGCCGCCGGGCAGCCGGTTTCCGACAAGGCCGGTGCGGCCGTACACGCCTCAAGCGACGGTAAATTCCTGTACGTGAGCAACCGTGGCACGGCCAACCAGGTGCTGGTGTTCAGCATCGACCCGGCCACCGCGCACCTCAAGGAACTGCAGCGCCGTTCGGTAGAAGGTGACCACCCGCGCGAGTTCAGCCTGGACCCGAGCGGCAAGTTTTTGCTGATCGCCAACCAGAAAAGCAATGAAATCGTGGTGGTCGAACGCGACCCCAAGACCGGCCTGCTGGGTAAAACCGTGCAGAAACAGTCGATCGATGCGCCCAGCGACCTCAAGTTCCTGGTGCGTCAATAAGCCACAGGCCCCGCAGTGCGGGGCCTGACCCTTTGTATTAATTCTATTAATAGCGGCTACTGTTTCAAAGCATTTCTAAGGTTTAACCCTCGGGCGTAAGTTTGGTTCCAAGGCCTTCCCCGGCCACCTAACCAAACGAACACAAGGGTTACCGCCATGAACTTGAACCTCTTCTCCATCATCGCTGCTTCCGCTGTTTCCGCCACCGTGGCATTGCCTGCTGCCGCCAGCGTGGAAGTCACCGGCAAAAAATCCACCACCACCGCCTACACCCAGAAATACCTGCAACAAAGCGCCAACTTCTATGCCGCACTGGATCACAAAGCCCAGCACTGAGCTTGAGCCAAGCGACGGTCAAATGTGGGAGCTGGCTTGCCTGCGATGAAATCGATGCGGTGGATCAGTTACACCGAGTCGTCGGCATCGCAGGCAAGCCAGCTCCCACATTTGATTGTGTGGACCTCAGGGTTTTGCCATGACCGCCACAAACAGCGGCGATTCCAGAAAGCGCTGTAGCCAGGTCTGTAACCGGTGATACGGGGTACAAGCAAACCACTCGCGGTCGACATGCGCAAACTGGCGCACAAACGGCGCCAGTGCCATATCGGCCAGGCTCAAATGCTCGGCCAGCAAGTAATCATTCCTCGCCAGCAACGCTTCCAGCTTCTGCAAAAACACCTCGCCCTCGGCCCGATAATATTCCATCGGCTGCTCGGGGTAGCGCTCGGCGTACTTGTATCGATTCAAATGATATTTGAACACCTGGTCGTTCTCAGCGATCAGTTCCTGAACCCTCGGGTCGCCCTGTAGCAACCAATCATCAGGATCGTGCTGCGCCAGCGCCCAATGCATGATTTCCAGGCTTTCCTCGATCACCTGGCCGCCCACGCAAAGCACCGGCACCGTGCCCTTGGGCGACAGTGCCAGCATCTCGGCCGGCTTGGCCTTGAGGCTCACTTCGATGATCTGCACGGGCACACCCGAGTAGCGCAAGGCCAGGCGTGCCCGCATCGCGTACGGGCAGCGCCGAAACGAATACAGCAGCGCCTCGCTCACTTGACCTCCAGCGTGCTCAAACCATTGCCCTGGCGCTTGACCTGGATCTGCACCGGGATGCGCTCATGCATTTCCTGTACGTGGGAGATCACTGCCACCTTGCGGCCCTGGGCTTGCAAGCCGTCCAGCGCGTCCATCGCCAATTGCAGCGATTCGGGGTCCAGGCTGCCAAAACCTTCGTCGATAAACAGCGACTCGATCTTCAAGGTGCTGGACGCCATCGACGCCAGCCCCAACGCTAACGCCAGCGACACCAGGAACGTCTCGCCACCCGACAGCGAATGCACCGAGCGCAATTCGTCGCCCATCTCGGTGTCCATCACCAACAGCCCCAACATGCTGCCGCCGCGCTTGAGGCGATAGCGGCGCACCAGTTGGCGCAACTGCACGTTGGCGTGGTGTACCAGCAAGTCGAGGTTGTAGGCCTGGGCGATCTTGCGGAACGTGTCGCCGGTGGCCGAGCCGATCAGCGCATTCAGGCGTGCCCAGCGCTGCCACTCGTCATAAGCCTTGGCGATATGCTCGCCCAGGACATGGTTGGCGTCCTGGCGACGTTGGTCTTCGGACTGACGCGCACGCAATTCGGCGCAGCGGCTGTCGCCCTCGGCCAATTGCTGATTAAGCGCGGCGAGACTGCTGTCCAGCTGTTCGGCGTCCAGGTTGCCATTGTGCAAGGCCTGGTGTTCGGCCAGGCGCTGTTCGCGCTCCTGCAACAACACCTTGGCTTGCTCGACGGCTTTCTCGCTGTGCTGCAACTGCTGGCGCAAGGCGCTGACTTGGCTGTCATCAAAGGCCAGCAAACGCGTAAGACCGTCGTTATCCAGTTGCGGGTGCAGCGCGCGCCATTCGCCCAGGCGCGCGTCGAGGGTCTGCTGCTCGGCGGTCAGCGCCTGTACGCGTTCCTGCTGGGCCTTGAGGTCGGCAGCCAATTGGATCAGGGCATCGCGCAGCTCTTGCAGCTGTTGGTTGGCGTCTGTCTCGCTTCGGCGAGCTTGCGCCAGGGCCTCATCCAGCCGGTGTTGCCACTGTTGGGCACTGGTGTGCTCGCCGAGCAAGGCGGTGAGTATTGCCTGGGCGGCCTGTTGCTGGGTGGTCAGCTCGGTGACTTGCTGTTGCAAGGCTTCCACCTGCTGCTGGCGATGCTGCTGATGGGTCTGCTCTTTTTCGATGGCCTGCTGGCGTTCTTGCTGTTCAGCCAACTCATCACGCTGATGGCCCAGCTGTTCCAGGCGCTGGCTGACGTGCTGGTCCAGCTGCATAAAGGTCGCTGCCGGTTCACGGCGCAAACCGTCGAGGGTGTCGGCCGGTAGCAGGCCGGCGAAGGCCTGCAGTTCTTCGTCCAGGCGCTCACGGTCATTGGACAGTTCGCGTTGCTGGTCCACCAGCAGCTGGCGGGCTTGCTGGCTGGCGTCCTGGGCCGCTTGCAGTTGTTGCTGCAAGCGCCCGGCATTTTGTTGCAGGTTGAGCAGGGCGCCTTGGCGTTGCTCATCCTGGGCGATGCTTTGCGTAAGTTGCGCCAACTGCTGGGCCAGCCAGGCGCTGCGCTGGGTGGCGTCCTGATTAAACAGCGAGGCCGACAATGGATGTGCTTGCAAGCTGGGGGCCAGGCCCTGTTGTTGTGTCGCCAACAGCTCTTGCTGTTGCAGGAACTCCTTTTGCTGGGCGATCAAGCCGCCCACTTCGCCACGCAGCTCGGTGAGTTTTTCCTTCAGCGTATCGACGGCCTTCTGCGCCGTGGCTTCTTCGTTTTCATCATGGCGGCCAAGGTTTTGCAGCAAGGCTTCGGGCTGATGGTACGGATGCTCATGGCTGCCGCACACAGGGCACGGCTGGTCGTCCTGCAACTGCTCGCGCAACTCTTCGACACTGGCACTGCGCGCCAACCGCTGGCGTTCCAGCAGTTGCTTGGTCACCGACAGGGTTTGCTCGGCCACCGTGAGTTCGGCCTTGGTTTGCAGGCCGGTCTGGTTCAACTGTTCGCGCTGTTGCTGGGCGTCTGCGAGTTTTTGCGTCAGCGCGGCGCTCTGTATATCCAGCTGCTGCTGGCTGTCCCACAAGCGCGTAAGGTCTTCGAAGGCGCGTTGCTGCTTGCGATTGTCCTGCAGCAGGCTTGCGAGCAATTGGACCTGCTCGGCGACGGCGTGCGGTTCGGCGCCGGCTTCCTGGTACAGCAGGTCCAACGCCTCGCGCTGCTGGGTGAATTTTTCGGCAGCGGTGGCGGCTTTGTGTTCAAGCTGCGGCAGTTCGGCCTGGCCCTTGTTCAGGCGGTTGCCGATCAGCATCAGCTGTTGCAGGCGGTCGCGATAGGCGGTCCAAGCGTCGCTCAGCGGTGCAAAGGCAGCGCTGCGCTCAAGCTCAGCGGCCAGGCGTTGCAGGCGCCCGGCAACCTGGGCCTGTTTCTCCAGCAAGCCATTGAGCAACGACTGCCCTTCGGCGCAGGCGGTTTCCTGTTGTTGCTTGTCGTCACTGCGTTTGGCCAGGTCTTTGCTCAGATGGGCGAGGGTGCTCTGCTGTTCGAACGCCTGGCGCAGCAAGGGCACGGCGTCGGCCTGGTGTTTCAAGGCGTCAGCCAAGGCGACCTGGGCGGCGGCCTGCTGTTGTTGCGCCTGCTCCTGGCGTGCTTGCAGCGCGGTTTGCTGCTCGATGTGCTGTTGAATCTGCGCCGCCAGCGGGGTGAGCAGGGTGTCGAGTTCAGCCAGCCGCGCGAACTGATGGCGTTGTGGCGCTAACTGCTCCAGGCGGCTCAGGTCCTGACGCTGTTGGCCTTGGCTGTCCCAGAGCTGTTGGGCTTGCTGCAATTGTTCGGTGGCACTGAGCTGGCGCTCCTGCCACTCACGTAGCTCCTTGAGCCAGGTGTGTTGCAGCTCCAACTGCTTGAGTTGCGCCTGCTGGGTCTTGAGGTGCTGCTGCGCCTCGGCCAACTGCTGGTCAAGTTCGGCGCGGGCCTCAGGCGCCAGTGGCACCAGGCCGGTGGCCTGGTCTTGCAGCTGTTTATGCGCGTCCCTGGCATCCTTGGCCTTGTCGAAAGCGCGGCGGCCGAGCTGGGTATACAGCGCGGTGTCGGTGAGCTTTTCCAGCAGTTCGCTGCGCTCATTGTCGTTGGCCTTGAGGAACGCGCTGAACTCACTTTGCGCCAGCAATACGGCACGGGTGAACTGCTCGAAATTCAAGCCCAGGGCCAGTTCCAGCTGGGTCTTGTATTCGGTTTTCTGGCTGGCCAGCAGTTGGTCGCTGTCCAGGTCGATCAGGCTTTGGCGGCTGTTCTGCAACTTGCCACTGGCCTTGTCGCGGGCGCGGTTGGCTTCCCAGCGGGCGCGGTAACGGCGGCCGTTGACGCCGACAAAATCCACCTCGGCATACCCGCCGCCGGTGCCGCGGCGAATCAGCGTGCGTGGGTCGCCGATGGAGATATCGCTGTCGGCATCCGGCATCTTCGCCTGGCCGGTATCGCCCAAACGTGGCACGGCGCCAAACAGTGCCAGGCACAAGGCATCGAGCAGGGTACTTTTACCCGCGCCGGTTGGGCCGGTAATCGCGAACAACCCGGCGCTGGCCAGGGGCTCGGCAGTAAAGTCGATCTCGAACGGGCCAGCCAGGGAGGCGAGGTTTTTCAGGCGGATGGCGAGGATCTTCATGGCTGTTCGCCCTCCTGTTGCACTTCCTGAAGCAGCACGGCGAAATCCTTCATGGTCTGTTCATCCACCTCACTGCCGTAGTTGTCGTGCCAGGCGCGGCTGAACAGTTCCTGGGGCGTGAGCTGGTCAAGTTCGACCAGACCGGCTTCGTCCGTGTCGTCGCTGCCGCGTTTGCCTGCGTATTCGGCGGCGATGCGCACCAGGCGCACGGCCTTGCCTTGCAGGGCAGTCTCGATTTGCTGGCGCAGGTCCGGCTGCGGCTCGTCGAGGCGCACGCGTACCTCCAGCCAGGGGTGGCGCTGGGTTTCGGCGAGCAGGTCGATGTCGGGCAGGTCCGCCAGTTGGGTGAGGATATCCGCCAGCGGCGCAGCGTCCAGGCGTTGCAGGTTGACCGAGCGTGGGATCAGGCGTGGCTCGACGCCCACCAGGCGTTGGCCCTGGAAGGTCACATCGAGAATCTGGTGCTTGTAGCCGATTTCGGAAAACGACAAGGGAATGGGCGAGCCGCTGTAGCGGATGCGCTCCTCGCCGTTGACCTGCTGCGGCTTGTGCAAATGGCCCAGCGCCACATAACTCACACTGGCATCGAACAGGCTGGCAGGCAGTGCTTCGGCATTACCAATGATCAGGCTGCGTTCGGAGTCTTCCGACACCGAACCACCGGCCATGTGCGCATGGCTGATGGCAATCAGCGCCTGGCCTTTCTTGCGCTTGGCATTGGCGGCGGCGATCAGCCATTCATGCACCTGGCCAATGCCCCGCAGATAGTCGTCGCCCAAGTGCGCACCCGTGACTTCCGCCGGGCGCAAAAACGGCAGCGCCAGGCACCAGGCGGCGATCTTGCCTTTGGCGTCGGGCAGCGGGATCAGCAGGCGCTCGGCGTCCAATTGGCCGTCGTCCAGCCACAGCACGCGGCCCAATGCATGGGTGCGCAAGCGGCGCATCAACGGCGCGGGCAGCTCGATCCGCGAGCCGGAATCGTGGTTGCCGGCGATCATCACAATGGTCAGCTTGGGGTTTTGTTCGTGGGCGCTGATGATGAAGTCGTACAGGCGCTCCTGTGCCTTGAGCGGCGGGTTGACCGTGTCGAAGATATCACCGGCGATCAGCAGCGCATCCGGCTGCTCGGCTTTTAATTGGCCCAGCAGCCAGTCGAGAAAACAGGCGTGTTCGAAGTCGCGTTCCTGGCCGTGCAGGTTTTGGCCAAGGTGCCAGTCGGAGGTGTGGAACAGACGCAAGGCGAACTCCGTTAAATACAAGAGGTGAATGGCCGCCGTGAACAGAGAAGGGCGGTGAAAAAGAAGGGAGTTTACCTGTAAAAACCGCTGGTATGCGGGCTTGTCGGGGGGAGACCGGGGAATCTACGCAACACCACAGTGGAAACATTTGCCGACGAATGCAGCCCCATTCGGTGATCCCTGTAAGGGAACCAGAGTTCTGACCTGCGTTAATTAAGAATGACCTCCCGAATTCTGCGAGGCATCTTTTTCCTTTTGGAGTCACTACACAATGTCTCTGGGTAATATTGATCAGCACGAACATGAACGACGGGGCTTTAGCGCAGGGGAACTCTTTCCAATCTATGTGCCAACGCCTGCGCGCGGCCCCATCGACCCGCTGCGCGGCGAGAAAAATCAGCATGTTGTCCCGAGGGAAAATCTCCAGCGCCCCCAGGGCGATACTCGATCCGCTGAGCAAATCATTAATGACAACCCCATACTCAAATGGCTGGACAGCCAACGAGGAATACGTCGTGACTGGGTCGGTAAAGTGAACGGCAAAATAGTGGTGAGACAACCCGTGCGTGAAAATAATATTTACTTTGAAATGGCCTATAGGCAATTGGGCGATTGGACCTCCAGTAACCCTTACCCCCAGTCTAGAGCGGATGCGGCCTACAACGCGGCCAGAGTACTTAACTGGATTGATGCGTCTCTGAGTGCAGCAGGCAAAACTCGCGGTGAGGATGCAAACAACGGTGTACTCGAAGGGTTCACCGGCAGCGGCTATGCGGTGGCCGAAACACCGGCAAGCATGTGGCAAGCCTTCACCCAGGAGGGGTATGGCGCTCTCAGCGATAAGCAATGGCTGGCTTCCCGCGAAGACGCGCCGCATAAGGTCGGCCCACAGCCGTTCTGGAGCAACGAATACTTATTGCGGCACATCGCCTATCACTTGCGCGAGTTTGCCGCCGGTAAAAACGACCGTTTTGTGAATATTCATGAGTTGAAAGAAGCCGCCGGCATGGTGCCCAGCACCCGGACTTTTTCGGCACAGGCACAAGAGAGCGCTTTGGAACTTCTGGCCCGCCCGGAGTTGCTGCTGGCGCTGGATATCGGGATTGGCGACGATGGGCCAGGTAAGCAGGACGGCCGGTTCGATATTGAAAACATCGCCTATATCTACAAGCGCAGTCGCGCAAAGACCTGACGTTCACGCGTAGACGCTGACCAGTGGGAGCAGGCAAGCCTGCGATGGCCATAGGTATCTACACAACCGGTTAACGCGAAGCCTGCGGCCAGTGGGCTATTGTGGCGAGCAGGCTTGTCCTGCGTTGGGCTGCGAAGCAGCCCCAAACCCAGACACTGAGTTCTTTCAGGAAAATTGCAGTGCCTTTACTGGGGCCGCTTCGCAGCCCAACGCAGGACAAGCCTGCTCGCCACAGGAGAAATTGGCTGCCTTCAGAAGTTGTGTAGATACCTATGGCCATCGCAGGCAAGCCAGCTCCCACATAAGCCAGTTCCGGCAGAGGGTTACGCGGCGTTCATGCACTCCAGCGCGCGGTCGGCAAGGGTTTTGGCCTGGTTGACCAAGTGCTCGGTGGCGCCGGCCATGTGCTGTTCATCACCGCTCAGCGTTTGGCGCGTGTCTGCGGCAGTGGCGGCTGCACAGCGCAGCAAATCGCAGATTTGGGCGAGGGCGTCTTCGAAGCTGAGGTCGTGATGCGCGGTGAAGGATGGCGGTGGGGTGGGTTGCAGGTAGTGGCTCAGGGCGCGTTCGAAGATTTTACGGTCGGGGGTGAAACGGGGTGGGTCTGGGACGATTTTGGTCATGAATGAAACTCCTAAAAGTTGGGAGCCATTCTTTTGCAGATCTCACTCGACAAAAGGTGGCAGCTATGTACGGGGTGAGATAACCGGTCAGGAGCACCCGGCCAGACCTAGGTCTGCCCGCACACAGCCGCCATAGAGCATGTTGCTCGCGGTTGTGGCACTTGGCACTCCGTTCACAGGATCTCACTCCCGATCGCTGATATGCAGCGACGGAGCGAAGGCTAGCCAGTGAAGTGAGCAGGCGCAAGGCCAAAGGATTGTCTAGGAAACTTCCCGCAAATTAAAGGGATATGGACTGCTGGCCTTTAACAATGCATGTCACCCAGGCTACACCCTTCATCTGTGGGAGCTGGCTTGCCTGCGATGCAGACACCTCGGTATTTCAGCAACACGAAGCCTGTGGCAAGTGTGCTGTTGTGGCGAGCAGGCTTGCCCTGCGTTGGGCCGCGAAGCAGCCCCAAACCCAGACACTGAGTTCTTTCAGGAAAATTGCAGTGCCTTTACTGGGGCCGCTTCGCGGCCCAACGCAGGACAAGCCTGCTCGCCACAGGA